>CAMDLP010000020.1 GCA_945901795.1 Akkermansia muciniphila
CTCCATCCTGCGCCGGATGGCCCTCAACGCCCACAACCGCATGCCCTTCGAAGGCAAGAAACGCAAGAGCCTGCCCAAACGCGAACTCCGAGCCACCCACGACTCCGACTATCTTGAACAACTCCTCTCCCTAATGTAGGGACCCTGACAATTCTGCCGACAATCGCCCCTTGACCCGGACGGCTCGGCCCTCTACCAACCCGCCCGTATGGGATTTGACACACTTGGGCTCTCCGCAGCCGTCCTGGAAGCCATTGAGGAGTCCGGTTACACCACGCCTACGCCGATCCAGTCGCAGGCGATTCCGATCATTCTCGAAGGAAAGGACGTGATCGGCGCCTCCCAGACGGGCACGGGAAAAACCGCCGCTTTCGCGCTGCCCACGCTCTCGAAGCTCGAGAAAATGGGCAAACCGCAGATCCTCGTGCTCGAACCGACCCGCGAGCTGGCTCACCAGGTCGCCGAGCAATTTGAAAAATACGGCAAACACACCGGCATGAAGGTCGCGCTCCTTTACGGCGGCGTCGGCCTCGGCACGCAGTCCGAGCAACTCGCCGCCGGTGCCGATATCGTCGTCGCCACTCCCGGCCGTTTGGTCGATCACTTCTACCGCACTTCCATGCGTTTCGGCGAAATCAAGGTGCTCATCCTCGACGAAGTGGACCGCATGCTCGACATGGGATTCCTCCCACAGGTTCGGAAAATCGTCAACCTCTGCCCGTGGGAAGGCCGACAAACGCTGTTCTTCTCCGCCACCATGCCGCCGGCGATCCAGACCTTCGCCCAATGGTGCCTCACCGATCCGGTCAGCATCGAGATCGCCCGCACCTCCATCCCGACCAGCGTCACCCACGCGTTCTATCCGGTCGCAATGGACCAGCGCGACGAGTTGCTGCTAGAGCTCCTGAAACAAACCGACTACCACTCGGTCATGATTTTCACCCGCACCCGCAAGGAAGCGGACCAGCTCACCTCGCTGATCAAATCCACCGGCCAGCCGAAGGTCGCCGCCATGCATTCGGACATCAACCAGGTGGACCGCATGAAAGCCCTCGCCGGGTTCAAGGCCGGTGACTACGAAATCCTCGTCGCTACCGACGTCGCCGCCCGCGGTATCGACATTTCCGGCGTCTCCCACGTCATCAACTACCGCGTCCCCGAAAACGCCGAAGACTACGTCCACCGCATCGGCCGCACCGGCCGCGCCGAGGCCGAGGGCGACGCCTTTACCATCCTCACTGCCGACGAACTCGACTACGCCAAGTCCGTGGAAATCTTCATCGACCAGCCGATTCCTCGCCGGAAGTTAGAAGATTTCGACTACATATACACCGCGCTCCTCGACACCACACCGATCAAATCCATCCGCCGCAAGAAAGTCGGCGGAAAAAAGCGGCGTTGACCGATTGCTTGCGCTACATTATTGTAGCCACATGAGAACAGCGACCGTCCGAGATCTTCGAAACCACTATACCAGCCTGTTGAGTTGGGTCAGTGAGGGCGAGGAAGTCGTCATCACCCAGCGCGGCAAGCCTGTTGCCAGGTTGATTCCTGAAAAGCCCGGGAAACCGCAGGAAGTGAATTGGGGCAATGCTCCTGAAGTCACCCGCGACCGCAGCGGCGAAAGAATGCTTTCAGCCCAAGAGTCATTGGATCTCATCCACGATGCCGCAAGCAAATGGTGATCGCTGCGGATACCAGTTTCCTATTCGCGCTGTATGGCAACGATTGCCACAGTGTGACTGCCGCGGAATGGGTCTCTGTTTCGACCAGTCCGATTCTAATCAGTGACTTCAATGACTTCAATGACTTCAATGACTTTGAATTGCGCAATGCGCTGCGATTTTCCGAGTTCAGCAAACGTGTGATTCCTGGAACAGCAGCCACGCATCTCTCGTTGTTACAAGATGCCATCGCGGCGGGTCGGCTTGTTCCTTTTAAATCCAATCTCTCGTCAATCCTGACGGAAGCCAAACGACTATCCATCATCCACACCCTCACCGGCGGCCACCGTGGATTTGATATCCTCCACGTCGCTGCGGCAAATATCATTGGAGCCAGCCACTTCCTTACCTTTGACAAAAACCAGAAGCAGCTCGCAGAAAACGAAGGCCTCATCGCTCCGCTCTAATGCGCGTCCTCGCCATCGATCCCGCCGTCCGCAACACCGGCTACGCCGTGCTCGAAGGCGACCCGCGCAAACCGACGGTGCTCGCCTTCGACGTGATTTCCATCCCGAAGACCATCGCCCAATCCGCCGCGCTCTCCGCCATCCGCACCCATCTGGTGAACATCATCCAGAAGTTTCAGCCGGATGAAATCGCTGTCGAGGGCATCATCTACGTGCAGTCCCACCAGACCGCCATTTCCATGGGAGCCGCCCGCGCCGCCGCGCTCATCGCCGCCGCCGACCACGGACTCAAAGTTTACGAATACTCGCCGAAAAAGGTGAAAATGGCTGTCGTCGGCAATGGCAACGCCGACAAAACCCAAGTCGCCTTCATGGTCCGCGCCATCCTCGGCCTCGCCGAAACCCCACCCTCCGACGCTGCCGACGCCCTCGCCATCGGCATGGCCCACCTCCAGGCGTCTGATCCGCTCAAAGCCAAACTCCTCGAACGACGGTTGGTATAAGATTTTTCAACCGCAGATGGACGCAGATGAACACAGATGGAAGAAGGGATAAGAGTCTTCAAATGAGGAATTCTCCCACACGATTCAGAACGATCTTCTCTGGCTCCTCTCTTATCTGCGTCCATCTAGGTTCATCTGCGGTTCAATTCCTCTTCATCTAAAAACTACCGGCCTTGATCCAAATCCTCCACCTCCCCGCTCCCATCGACTACCACGCCGGTCTCCGCCTTCAGGACAAGCATGTGCAATCCATCCTCGACGGCACCGGCGGCGACACCATTCTCCTGCTAGAGCACCAGCCCGTCTACACCATCGGCCGCCTGCGCGACCAATCATCCCTCCGCGATCCCGCCTCGCTCCCCTTCCCCGTCCACGAAATCAACCGCGGCGGGCAAGCCACCTATCATGGCCCCGGCCAGCTCGTCGGTTATCCAATCCTCGACCTAACTCCGCGCGGCAAGGACCTCCACGAACACCTCCGGAAACTCGAAGACGCCCTCCTCCGCGCCTGCCAAAAATTCGGAGTGAACGCCGGCCGCCGCGACGGCCTCACCGGCGTCTGGGTGGAAAACCGCAAGCTCGCATCCATCGGCGTCGGCGTTAGAAAATGGATTTCCATGCACGGTTTCGCCATCAACATCACCAAGGAAAGCCTGCCGCCCTTCTTCGCCATCACCCCCTGCGGCATCGACGGCGTCTCCATGAGCTGCCTGGAAAATGAAGCGGGCCGGGAAATCACCGTCGCCGAGGCTGCGAAGGTGATCGCTGAAGAGTTGCGTGAGCTATAAGGAGGGTTGACGTTCCGTCAACCCTGTTGGACCGAAGCTCCACCCTCCTTATCTTCCGCCCTTTTTCACCCACGAATCCTTGAGCGCGACGGTGCGGTTGAAGACGGGTTTCACACCGGGTTGGTGGTCGATAGCGTCGGCGATGAAGTAGCCGGTGCGGTCGAACTGGCAGGAGAAACCCGCATCCGCGGCGGCGAGCGCGGGCTCGATCTTAGCGGCGAGAGTCTTCAGCGAATCCGGATTGATCACAGATAGAAATCCGCCTTCCGCGGCGTCCGGATCTTCGACGCTGAAGAGCCTATCGTAAATGCGGACCTCGGCATCGACGCCGGTGGCGACATCGACCCAATGGATCGCGGCCTTGCAAACGACACCTTCCGGCGAGTCCGCGCCGATGGTGCCGGGGAGGATTTCCGCGCGGATGAGGGTGATGGCCCCATCCGTGTCTTTCTCGAATCCGGTGCAGCGGATGATGTGCCCACCCTTGAGCCGGACATAACGATCCGGGCCGAGGCGGAAGAACTTCTTCTCGGGGACTTCCATGAAGTCCTCGCGCTCGATCCAGACTTTGTTGGAGATCGGAATATCGCGGTTGCCCATCTCCGGATTCTGCGGATGGTTGGCCACCTCGACGCTGGCAATCGGCTCGGCGGACCAGTTTTCGAGAACGACCTTCAGCGGATCGAGCACGGCCATGCGGCGCGGCGCGGAGTGGTTGAGGAAATCCCTGACGTCGAACTCCAACAGCGCGACATCCGTGGTGCCGCTGAACTTGGTGATGCCCACCCGCTTGCAGAAATGCACCACCGCTTCCGGCGGATAGCCGCGGCGGCGGAGACCGGAAATCGTCGGCAGGCGCGGGTCGTTCCAACCGCTCACATGACCTTCCTGCACGAGCTGGAGCAGCTTGCGCTTGCTCATCACGGTGTAGGTTAGATTGAGACGGGCGAACTCGATCTGCCGCGGCTTGGACGGAACCGGGCAGTTCTCGATGAACCAGTCGTAAAGTGGTCGGTGATTCTCGAACTCCAGCGTGCACAGCGAGTGGGTGATGTGTTCGAGCGCGTCCTCCAGCGGATGCGCGAAATCGTAGAGCGGATAGATGCACCACGCGTCGCCGGTGTTGTGGTGGCGCGCGTGCATGATCCGGTAGAGCACGGGGTCGCGCAGGTTCATGTTCGGCGAGGCGAGATCGATCTTGGCGCGGAGCACGCAGTCGCCCTCCTTGAACTCGCCGGCCTTCATGCGGGCGAGCAGGTCGAGGCTTTCCTCCGCCGGTCGGTCGCGGAATGGCGACGGCGTGCCGGGCGTGGTGAGGTTTCCCCGGTTGGCGCGCATTTCCTCGGCGGATTGTTGCTCGACGTAGGCCTTGCCGGCGCTAATGAGGTGCACGGCACAATTGTAGAAAAACGTGAAGTAGTCGCTGGCGAAATAGAGGTCGTCGCCCCAGTCGAAGCCGAGCCATTTGACGTCCGCCTTGATGCTCTCGACGTATTCGGATTCCTCTTTCTCCGGGTTGGTGTCGTCGAATCGCAGGTGGCACTTCGCGCCGACGGCGGCGTTTTCCCGAGCGATGCCGAAGTTCAGGCAGATCGACTTGGCGTGGCCGATGTGGAGGTAACCGTTCGGTTCCGGCGGAAAGCGGGTGATGACGGTGGCGTGTTTGCCGGTGGCGAGGTCATCGGCGATGATCTCGCGGATGAAATCGAGCTTGGCGGGCTGGGTGGTGGAGTCGGACATCGGGAAGGGAACGGACTTTGGAAATGAAGGGAGCAGGCGTCAAGGCTGGCGGGCGGGCAAAGTGCGACGCATAGGGCATGCAACGGCAAGCATCGGGCACTTTAACACCTCGGGGAGCAGCATTTCGCGGAAACCGGCATTTTTGCTTCAATCCATCCTCGGGATCACCTACCAGTCCGGAACATTCCAAACGGCATCCGGCCCACATGCATTCCGCTCTCCATCAACTCATCCGCGACGCCTTCGCGGACTCGGCGACCGATGTCTTCCTGGTCGAGGACGAGCCGCCGCGCATCCGCCGGGAGGGCGATGTCGTCGTCCTCCACCCCGGGCAGATCCCGCGCGAGGCGATGGAGGAGTTCTGGAAATCCTGCCGCATCGATCCGGCGGCACACCTGGAAGCCGATATCTCTTGGCAGGTCCCGGAAGGCGGCCGCGTCCGGGTGAATTTATATCACACGCTCGGCCGGCTCGCAGCGGTGCTCCGGCCGATCCGCAACACCATCCCGCCGCTGGCGGAGCTCGGGCTACCAGGCTCACTGCTAGAGTCATGGATGCAGCGCCGCTACGGCCTCATCCTCATCACCGGACCGACCGGATCGGGGAAATCCACCACCGTCGCTTCCTGCCTGGACTGGATCAACCGGAACCTCTCGCGCCACATCGTCACGCTCGAAGATCCCATCGAGTTTCTCTTCACCAACGACCGCTCGCTGTTCTCCCAGCGCGAGATGCGCCAGGATTCGACCAATTTCGCCACCGGCCTCCGGTCCGCGCTCCGCCAGAGCCCGGACGTGCTTTTCCTCGGCGAAATCCGCGATTCGGAAACCGCCCTCACCGCGCTCCAAGCCGCGGAGACCGGCCATCTCGTCATCTCCACCCTGCACTCTAGCAGCGTCGTGGACACGCTCGACCGCTTCACCCATCTGCTCGGCACGGAAAGCACGGGCGCCCTCAGCCTGCTCGCCTCCCAGCTCGTCGGCGTCCTTTCCCAACAGCTCCTCCCCCGCCTCGGCGGCGGGCTTTTCCCGGCCCTCGAATACATGCAGAACGAGGCCGCCACCCGCCGCTGGATTCAGGAAAACCGCATCACCGAACTCCAGGATCACCTCTTGAAATCCAACGAGTCCACCAACTGCTCGCTGCTCGAATACCTCGTCGCCTCCGTCCAGCAGGGCTACCTCGATCCCGACATCGCCCGCGCCTCCTGCGCCCGGCCGCAGGATTTTGATCGCGCGATGCGCGGAATCTCAGGATAAACCCACCAACCCATGGCCAGCGACATCACCGAATACCTCCGCCACACCATCGCCCTCGGCGGCTCGGACCTCCACCTCAGCGCCTGGGCTCCGGCCTGCGCGCGGGTCAACGGCTCCATCGTTCCCTTCGACCAGGAGCTTCTCGATCCCGTCACCGTCCGCGACCTCATCCTCGACACGCTCACCGAATCCCAGCGCGCCACCCTCGAAGAAGAGCTCGAGCTCGACTACGCGCTGCAAGTCGATGGCGTCGGCCGTTTCCGGGGAAATGTCCACATCGCCCGCGGCCATGCGGAGGCGGCGTTCCGCTTCATCTCGCAGGAAATTCCCGCGCTGGAAAGTCTCGGCCATCACTCGATCATCCACGATTTCTGCAATCTCCGCAGCGGACTCATCCTCGTCACCGGCATCACCGGATCGGGGAAATCCACGACCCTCGCAGCAATGGTCCGCCACATCGCCGAGTCACGCAACGGCGTCATCATCACCTTGGAAGACCCCATCGAGTTCGTCCACCAGCACGCGTCCTGTTTGATCAAACAGCGCGAAGTCGGCAGCGACACCCGCAGCTTCCCCCGCGCGCTGCGCCAGTCGCTACGGCAGGACCCGGACGTCATCGTCGTCTCCGAACTCCGCGATCTCGACACCATCCGCATCGCCCTAACCGCTGCGGAAACCGGCCACCTCGTCCTCGCCACGCTCCACACCCCGGACGCCCCGCAGACCATCGACCGCATCGTCGATGTCTTCCCTGCCGACCAGCAGCCGCAAATCATCACCCAGCTCTCCAGCGCGCTCGAAGGGATTGTCTGCCAGCGCCTGATCCCCCGCGCCGACGGCCAGGGCCGCGTGCTCGCCTCCGAAGTCCTCCGCCCCAGCCACGCCATCCGCAACTGCATCCGCGAGCGGAAACTCGAACAGATCGTCGGCCTGATGGAAATCGGCAACCGCGAGGGCAACCGCACCATCGACCAGAGCATCGCCGCCCTGTTCGAAGCTAACATCATCACCCGCGAGGAGGCCGTTTTCAACAGCCGCGAGCGCAAAGCCTTCGAAGCACCGCCGAAAGAACCCCGCAAACCCAAATCGATCTGGACCTAACTCATCATGGAAGCCCCAAGCCCACGCTACATCATCACCCGCGCCGCGTTCCTCATCACCGCGCTATTCGTCGTCCTTTTCACGATCAGTTTCGTGAAAAGGAAACAGCGCCAGTCCGCCATCATCGTCGAGCTGAAATCCATCTCCAGCGACAGCTCGTTTTTCCAACAGTTCTACGCCGCCGACGCGCAGAAATCCCTAATCCGCGCCATTGCCCTGATCGCCGAGGCCAACCAGCTCGGCATGGCTCCGGAAACGGCGATCGACCGCGGCCTCGGCATCGAGCCGGTGTTTTTCTCCAGCGACACCGAGCCCGACGAGCCCGCGCCCCGCGAGAAAATCATCCGCTCCACCTTGCGGAGCAACTACGAGAATTTCCTCAAGCTCGGCTACAAGGCGGATTTTCACACGCTCGAAGCCATGAAAAAAGGCGACCTGCCCGCGATCCCCGCCGGCCCTGAAGCCGGTAAAAAACCGGTGGTCGCCTCCCTCATCGATCCGGCGATTTCCCCCGGCATCGACAAGGTCATCGCCAACCTCGAAATCCGCCCGCCCCAAGGGGAAAGAAGCGCCCCGTCCGACATCGAGATCGCCGCCGCCAAACAACTCGCCCGCGACCTGGGCGATGCCAAGATCATCGAAGAGCCCGCCCGCGACCGGATCATCGACAAGCTCGCCGAGCCCTCCAATCGTTAGGCATTTCTCACCATTTCCACTCGATGCCCGCGAAGACGCTACGCCCGTCGCCGGGGAGGAAATTGCGGGATTTTTGATCCGGGTCGGCACCCGCATTGGCGACGACGCCAGTGGTGGCGGCGTATCGCTCGTCAGTGAGATTCTTAGCCTCGATGAACCACGACACGCCGTTTTCCAATCTGCGGCCGAGCTTGAAGCCGAGCAGCGTGTAGGGATCGGCGCTGAGCGTGTTCGCATGATCGACGTAGGATTTCACCGGCACCCACTCGACCGTCGGCCCGGCGTAGTAGCCCGCCTTGTTTTCCCAAATCAATTCGCCGCGAATCAAATGCGGCGGGAGTCCGGCTATGGTTTTGTCGCCGTAGGTCGAGTCGTCGTCGAACTTGAAGCGGCCGTATGTCCACATGCCACGGAGGAACAACCGGTTCTCCGCCATATCTCCCAACGAGCCGCCGAACAGATCGACCTCGCCGAACAACTCGACGCCCCGGTGGCTCGTCTGGTCCGCGTTGGTCGTTCCTAACGGCGTTCCGGCGCTGTCGTTCAGGGCGAGGAATTCATCCTTCACCGCCGAGGCGTAAACGGCCGCGTCCCAGCGGAAATTCGCATGACGGCCACGGGTTCCAAGCTCGATCGAGTTCGCGGTCTGCGCCTCGTTCGGCGTGAGCGCACCGTTGGTTTCCGAGAAGGACGGCGGCTCGTAACTGCCGCTGAAATTACCGAACACCTGGAAATCCCCCCTGTCCCAGCGCAGACCGATCTTGGGCGTAACGTTATCATACGAGCGGTCGTAACTCGCTGCGGATCCCGACTGTTGCTCGTTCTCGCGCCGGTTGCTGGCGGCGGTGGCCCCGGCAACGCCCGTGAATCCGTGGCCCAACGCGAGTTGGTCTTCCACAAAGCCCTCGATGTTAGTCGCGGTTTGGTCCGCGCTTGAGGTCAGCGCTCCGCGTTCGCCGAAGTTGTTTTTGAACGTGGCCGCATCGATGGTCCCACGGGTGAGAAACGCGCCGGCCCGCGCGCGGTTGTCACGGCCGAGGAGACGCCCCTCGCGGGTGAAAACCGCGCCTAGCAGCGTATCGTTCGAGAGCTGGTCGATCACTCCCACGAAAGGCGTGATCGGATGATCCAGGTCTTTGTAGGTGAATGCGACGATGAACTCGATGGTGTCGTTTCCGTTTCTTACCGTGGTCTTGTTCGCGATTCGATAGAGCTCGAAGTCGCGCCGGTTGTCATAGGCGACGGCCCCGAAGAGCGACTCATCCGCCTGTGAGGGATCGTCGTCCAGCTCGGCCTTCGTCAAGCTGCCGGGAAGTTCGGACCGGGAACGGACGGCGGTGATGAAGAACCGGGTCTCGGCACTGTCTGAAAGCCGCCAGCCGAAGTTGCCGAACAGGCGCTGGTTGTTCTGCTCCGCATGCTCCCGGAAACCGGTTTGATATTGCTCCGAAGCACTGAGATACGCGTCGGTGTTTCCCTCGCTGAGGCCAAGCGCCACGCGGGCGCGGAGGTAGTCGAACGAGCCGCCTTCGAGCCGCATCGAACCACCACGGGCGGTGAGTCCGGTGGCGGAAATGTAGTCGATGGCGCCGCCGAGCGTGGAGGAGCCTAGAGCAAGCGCGTTGCCGCCGCGCCAGATGTTGATGTGATCCGCAGCCAGCGGATCGATTGCCTGCATGTCGAAGGCACCATCGGCTAGATTGAGCGGCACGCCGTCCTGAAGCACGCGGATGCCGCGACCGTGGAACGTGCGCTGCATCCCGGAGCCGCGGATCGAAACGCGCGCCTCGTCCGAACCAAAGCGCGGCTGGGCGACCACCCCGGGAGACAGAGCGAAGGTGTCCGCCATCGTGCTCGCCCGCCCGCGAAGGTAACGCCCGGCCTCGACGACTTCCGTGCCGCCGGGAGTTTTCGCGAGTTCCTCGCGGCTTTCGGCGGCGGCCGGCACCGTCTTTGAAACCGGGTGGTGGTCGGCCTCCACGACGAGGGGCGCGAGGTGGTTGGATTGCGCGCCAGCGCAGCCGGCGATACTGATGAGAATTGAAATGGAACGATTGGGAGTCATGAAAAAAGTTGGTTGAAATCAAAAAAGAGCGCGATGCGTCCGCGCATCGCGTGGCCAAAGCGGCCTAGACGTCCGCCGAGCGACACGTCCTGATAGTTTCCAGCGAAAGCCCTCGGCCACGCTTCGGAATCCCCTTGGGGAAACGAGCGTGTCAGTCCGTGGATTTCGCGAGCGAATGCGGAATCACGCGGCTCGCGGCGGCTGCGTCGGCACGGCGAGACAGACCTCCTCAAAGGTCCCGGAATACTCCGTCACGCGGAACACGACCACCGTGCCGCGAGGGAACGGCACCCTGACCGGAGCGGGCAGGATGACTTCCATTTTCATCTCGGATTTGAGCAGGGGCCTCTTCTCCTCCTCGCTCTTCGATTTTTTCACCACCTTGCACAAGGCGCACGGATGCTCGCCGTCGAAGGTTTTTTCAACCGCTTCCGAGATCGAGGATTGGCTGGAGAAATCCACCAGCATGTTCCCCCAGGCGATGGTCTGGAGCAGCGCCCAATGCCCGCCCATCGAGATGATGAGCGCTCCGATCAGGAGATATTGGCCGGCACGCAAAGCCCGTTTAGACATCGCGGGGAAGAGACGATTCCACCCGAACCGTGTCAAGTTGATTTTTTGTTGGAGCCTTCGTTTGCCTTTCCCGCCGGGTCATTTTAGATTCCAACCCATGCAGAACCCGATCACATCCGACAAACTTGCCGCGCTGGAGCAGCGGATGGCGGTGCTCGGGATCGCGGAGGCGGATCTGTTGGAGAAATTCGTGCGCGGGTCGGGCGCGGGCGGGCAGAAGATCAACAAGACCTCGAACTGCGTTTTCCTGAAACACCTTCCCACGGGCGTCTGCATCAAGTGTCAGATGGACCGCTCGCGGGAGATGAACCGCTTCCTCGCGCGCCGCGAACTTTGCGAGCAACTCGAGGCGATCCGCGAGGGCAAGGCGGTGGCGAAGACGCAGGCGATCGAGAAAATGCGCCGCACGAACCGGCCGCGCTCGCGGAACTCGAAAAACCGCTCCGTGGCCGACAAGCGGAATCTGTCGCAGAAAAAATCGATGCGCCGCTCGCCTTCCGGAGATTGAACGGAGCGCCACCTATCAGCCCTCGATCTTGATCGTCTTCGGGTCCCAGTTGATGGCTGGATATTCCATGTTCAGCCTCTTGAGCGTGTCGAGCATGATCCGGGCGACGCAGAGATTGCGATACCATTTCCGGTCCGCCGGCACCACATACCACGGCGCGAACTCGGTGGAGGTCTTCTGCATCACGTCCTCGTAAGCCCTCATGAAATCATCCCAGCGCGCGCGGTCCACCAGGTCGTCCGGGTTGATTTTCCAATGCTTGACCGGATCCGCCAGCCGCGCTTCCAAGCGCTTCTTCTGCTCGTCCTTGGAAATGTGCAGGAAGATTTTCACGATCGTCGTCCCCTCCTCAGCGAGCATCCGCTCGAACTCAACGATGTGGCGCTGCCTGCGTTTCCAGACCTCGTCGGGGAAAATCTTCTTCACCCGCACGGCGATGATGTCCTCGTAGTGGCTGCGGTTGAAAATCACCAGTTGCCCGCGGTGCGGGACCTTGGAATGCACCCGCCACAGGAAGTCATACGCCAATTCCTCCTCGCTCGGCTTCTTGAAGGAGCGGACGTGAATCCCCTGCGGGTCGATCCGTGAGAAAACGTGCTTGATACAGCCGTCCTTGCCGCCGGTGTCCATCGCCTGCATCACTACCAGGATCCGGTGCTTGTTCTGCGCGTAGAGACGTTTTTGCAATTCCTGAAGCTCGTCCTGCAGCTCATCGAACTGCTGCTGGATCTCCTCCTTGCCCACCCCCTTGAACAGGACCTTCTCGTTGCCGTCGATTTTCACCAGGTCCACCTCGGCACCGGGTTTCACCCAATATCGCTCCAACGCTCCTCTGACTGGCATGGGCGCTTTATCGCGAGCCGACTCCCGCGTGACAAGCCCCGACTGATGGAAGATTCACCTTGTCACACATTGGGGGTTGAACCGCTGGCGATTGCACGTTGTCTTTGTGCGATGCCGTCCGCCCGCAAATCCGCGAAAAAAGCCCTTGTCGCCGAAAACCTCTTCACCGCCCTGCACATCGGCGCGAGTTCGGTCTCCATGATGGTCGCGGAACGGGAGGAAGACGGCTCGTTCACCTCCGTCGATTTCCTCGAACAACCCGCGCCGGTCGCCCGCGACATTTTCCGCAGCGGCGGCGTCAGCCCGTCCACCACCGAGCGCGTGGTCTCGATCATCAAGGGCTACCAGAAATCCCTCGCCGAGCTCGGCCTCGACCCCCACGCCGTCACCCGCGCGGTGACCACTAACATCCTCAGCGAGGCGACCAATCACGAGACGTTCATGAACCGCATTCGCATCGCCTGCGGACTGCGGATCGGCACGATCGACGACGGGGAAATGACCCGACTGATCTATCTAAAAACCCGCCGCCGCCTGCTCAACCTGCCCGCCATGCGCAAGGACACCACGTTGGTCCTGCACGTGGGTCCCGGCAATACGCGGGCGCTGTTATTTCAAAACGGCCTCATCACCCGCTACACCAGCTACCGGATGGGCACCCACCGCACCCGCGAGGCGGTGGAGGGTTCCCACGCGGAAGGTCCGGCCATGCTCCGCGTCATCCGCGAGCACGCCTACGGAAATCTCGCCCAAATCCGCTTCGACTACTCGGATGTCTCCATCGACGGCTTGGTGGTCATCGGCTACGAGCTGCAATCCGTCGCACCGGCGCTCACCAAAACCACCCAAGTCTGCTCGATCAAAACGCTGCGCCAATTCACCGCCGACGCCGCGAACCTCAGCGACGTGGAACTCGTGAAACGTTTCCAGCTCGACTACCAGACCGCCGAGGCCCTGCTCCCCGCGCTGGAAATCAACCTCGCCATCGCGGAAACCCTCAAGCTCGGCGAGGTCCACATCCCCACCAGCGAATACGAGCAAGGCCTGCTCCACGATCTGCTAGTCTCCCAGGAACTCACCGGTGCCTTCGCCGAGGAAGTCCTCCGCTCCGCCCGCATCCTCGCGAAACGCTATCAGTCCGACCCCAGCCACGGCGAACACGTCGGCAATCTTTGCACCCGTTTCTTCGAGGCGCTCCCCGATCTCCATCAGCTCACTCCGCACGACGCGCTGCTGCTCCAGGTGGCCGCCATTCTCCATGAAGTCGGCACCTACGTCAGCCCGCGCGCTCACCACAAGCACTCGGAATACCTGATCCTGAACTCGGAGGTCTTCGGGCTCGACCGGTTGGACGTCACCATCGTCGCGCTCGTCGCCCGCTACCACCGCCATTCCGGCCCGCGGCTCGACCACCCGAGCTACGCCGCCCTCAGCACCGACGACCGCATCCGCGTTTGCAAACTCGCCGCTCTCCTCCGCGTGGCCGACGCGCTCGAACGCACCCACGCCCAGCGCGTCGCGAACCTGGAAATCCGCCGCGAATCCGGCAAACTCCGCATCCGCCTGCCCGGCCTGGCGGATGCCGCCGTCGAGCGCCTGGCCATGGACTCCAAGGCCGACCTCTTCGAACAAGTCTTCGGCCTCGGCGTCGTTATCGATGAAGACAACTGAGAGTAAATGCTGAAAAACTGAAAAACTGAAATTTCCTCCCATGCCCACTCCCTACCTCAACCGCGAGCTCTCCTGGATCGAGTTCAACCAGCGCGTCCTCAACGAAGCCCTCCGCGAAGACCTGCCGCTGCTAGAGCGGGTGAAATTCCTCGCCATCACCGCGTCCAACCTCGACGAGTTCTTCCAAGTCCGCATCGGCGGGCTCATGCTGATGCGCCGCAGCGGACGCAAGACGCCGGACGCCTCGGGCCTCACTCCAGCGCGAAACCTAACCGCGCTTCGCCAGCGCATCCTCAAGATGAGCGCGGACCAATACACCCTGCTCACCGGCACCCTCGTCCCCGCGCTTGAAAAGGCCGGCATCCGGCCGCTCCAACCGTCCGGCCTTTCCGTCTCCCAGGCGGCCCAGGTCGCCGCCACTTTCGAGGACGCCATTTTCCCGCTGCTCACCCCTCTCGCAGTCGATCCTGATGGAGCGCCGCCCGTCGTCCCCGCACTGCAAATCATCGTCGCCTGCCGCCTGCTCGATCCGGAAACGCAGACCGCCCGCCACGCGCTCATTCCCATTCCGGAAATCCTCGGCCGCCGCGTGAACGTCGCCATCGAAGGCGAGGGTCATGCCTTCATCCTCATCGAGGACCTTGTCGCCACCCACGCCGGCCAGCTTTTCCCCGGCGAAGTGGTCACCTCCACCACCGCCTTCCGCGTCACCCGCAATGGCGACATCGCCGTGCAGGAGGAGGACGCCATCGACCTCGCCGGTGAAATGGAAGACGTCCTGACCGCCCGCCGCTTCGCCGACACCGTCCGCCTCGAACTCCGCTCGGACGCGCCGCGCGATCTGGTCCGCATGATCCAGCACGTCACCGCCGCGACTCCGCAGGAAGTTTACCGAGTCGATGGCCCGCCGGGGCTGGCATCGTTCATGGAGCTCGCGTTCCTGCCCGATTTCGACCACCTCCGCGACGCCGACTGGCCCGCGCAGAACTCGCCCGCGATCGCTCCCGGCGCATCGATGTTTGAAACCATCGCCTCCAACGACGTCCTGTTGTTCCACCCCTACGAATCCTTCGAGCCCGTCCTCCGCCTCATCGAGGAAGCCGCCGAGGACCCGGACGTCATCGCCATCAAACAAGTCCTTTACCGCACCGCGCGGAAGTCCCGGATCATCGACGCCCTCATCAAGGCCGCGGAAAACGGCAAGCACGTCACCGCGCTCGTCGAGCTCAAGGCCCGCTTCGACGAAGCCCGCAACCTCGACCGCGCCGACGAACTCCGGCGCGCCGGAGCGCAGATCGTTTACGGCGTCAAGGGCCTCAAGACCCACGCGAAAATCTGCCTGATTGTCCGCAGAGAGTCCGGCCATTTGCGCCGCTACGTCCACCTCGGCACCGGCAATTACAACGAGACCACCTCTAGGCTTTACACCGACCTCTCCTACCTGACCTGCAAGCCGGAGTATGGAAACGACGCCTCGCTGTTCTTCAACGCCGTCACCGGCCGCTCCAAGCTGCTGCGTTTCCAGCGCCTCGTTCCCGCCCCCACCGCGATGAAGCCCGAGTTGCTCGACCTCATCGCCGGCGAGGCGGAGCGCGCCAAACAAGGCCTGCCCGCCCGCATCATCGGCAAGGTGAACTCGCTGCAAGACCCGGAAATCATCAACGCCCTCTACCGAGCCTCGCAAGCCGGCGTCGAGATCCGTCTCAACGTACGCGGTATCTGCTGCCTCAAACCCGGCGACCCGAAATACTCGAAAAACATCGAGGTCATCTCCGTCATCGACCGTTTCCTCGAGCACGCCCGCCTCTTCTATTTCCATCAGGGAGGAAACGCCGGCGTCTATATTTCCTCGGCGGACTGGATGACGCGCAACCTCGAAAAGCGCGTCGAGCTCATGGTCCCCATCGAGGAAACCGCGCTCAAGCGCCGCCTCGTCCGCATCCTCGAAGCCTTCTTCCAAGACAACACCCAGGCCTCCCGCCTGCTCCCCGACGGTAGCTCCCAACGCATCGTCCGCGCCAAGGGCCAGAAGGCGTTCCGCGTCCAGGACCATTTCTATCAACAGGCGAAAAAAGCAGCCAAGGCCCGCGAGCACGAGCGTGCCATGACCTTCGAGCCCCACGTCCCGGCGGAATAAAGTGTCGCAGGCATTCCTGCCTGCATCTTCCACCCATCCCGCGCACCTCCTGTCGGATTCCCCCTGATGAAGCTGCTTGTTTGTGACTCGTTTCTCGGGCACTCTCAGGTATGCCCGCGAAGGAATCCCACTCTCCGCTCGCCCGCTGGACACGGGACGGCGGGCAGCTGGTGTTGGCGATTTCCGGCGATTGGCGGCGCGGTGGCGCGACTCCCGCGATCGAAGGCGAAGCGCCCGCTGAGGCACCCGCCCGATATGTTACGGACCAACTCGGCGATTTCGACTCCACCCTTCCCGCCTTCATTCTCTCCCATCTGCGAAGCGTGGCAAAGCCGGCGGACGACTCGAAGCCGTCGCTCAACGGACTGCCGCCCGATCTCCGCGGACTGATGGATCTGGCACTGGCCGTCCCCGAGGAAATCGAAGCCCGCCAGACGCCGGCGGACGTTTCCGAAATCAGAAAGCTGGGAAATACTGCGCTCGACGTGTGGGCCGGCATCCAATCAATTGCGGAGTTCACGGGCCAATCCATGCTGGCGCTCGGACGCTTCGTGACGGGCCGGGCCCGCTTCCGGGCCCGCGATTTCTGGATGATCGTCCAGGAATGCGGCGCCCAAGCCTTGCCGATCGTCTCGCTCATCAGTTTCCTCATCGGGCTGATCCTCGCCTTTGTGGGAAACGTTCAGCTCGCCAATTTCGGAGCCAGCCTTTACGTCGCGGATCTGGTAGGCATCGCGATGGTCCGCGAGATGGGCGTGGTCATGACCGCCATCATCATGAGCGGCCGGACGGGGGCCGCTTTCGCCGCGCATCTGGGCAGCATGAAGGCCAATCAGGAGATCGACGCGTTGAAAACCTTCGGCTTCGACCCCTTCGATTTCCTGGTGCTTCCCCGCCTGTTGGCGCTGGTCCTGATGATGCCGCTGCTCACGCTCTATGCGAATGCCGTCGGCATTTTTGGCGGCATGTTAGTCGGCGCAGCAGTCGGAATTCCCCCGGTCCTCTATTGGAATGAAACCGTCGCCACCATCGACCTCACGATGGCCTCCCTCGGCGTCTTCAAAAGCGTGTTCTTCGGAGCCGTCATCGCCATGAGCGGTTGCCTGCAAGGGATGCATGCGGGAAATTCCTCCGCCGCGGTAGGCGAGGCGACGACCCGCGCCGTGGTCGCCTCTATCACCGCCATCATCATCCTCGACTCGGGATTCGCCGCCATTTTCACCGTGCTCGATATATGACTCACTCGCCGGAAAATCCTCAGGCGAAGATCATCGTCCGCGATCTGACGATGGCCTACGATTCCTTCGTGGTCATGCGGGATCTCAACTTCGAGGTCGCCGAGAAGGACATCTTCATCATCATGGGCGGCAGCGGCTGCGGCAAGAGCACGCTGCTGCGCCACCTCATCGGCCTACTGGAACCCACCCAAGGCAGCGTCTTCTACGAGAACGAGAATTTCACCGCCGCCAGTCTCGAGGAGCGGGTCAAATTCATCCGCCGCTTCGGCGTGATGTATCAATCCGGGGCGTTGTGGTCGTCGCTGACGCTCGCCGAAAATATCGCCATGCCGTTAGAAGAATACACCGACCTCGCGCCCAAGGCCATCCGCGACCTCGTTTCCTACAAGCTGTCACTCGTCGGCCTCTCGGGCTATGAGGACTACTATCCGGCGCAGATCAGCGGCGGCATGAACAAACGTGCCGGCATCGCCCGCGCCATGGCACTCGATCCCGACATCCTCTTCCTCGACGAGCCCGGCGCCGGCCTCGATCCGCTCAGCTCGCGCCGCCTCGACGACCTCATCCTCCGCCTCCGCGACAGCCTCGGCTCGACCGTCGTCATCGTCACCCACGAGCTTTCCAGCATTTTTGCGATAGCGAACAACTCGATCTTCCTCGATACTGCCACACGCACCCAGGGTGCCGTCGGCAATCCCACCGAACTCCGCGACCACTCCGAGAACCCCGCCGTCCGCCTCTTCCTGCGACGTGGCGAGGAATCGGAGCCGCCATCCATACCAATGTCATGAGCAAAAAAGCCAGTCCCACCGTCATCGGCGTTTTCACCCTCATCGGCATCATCATCGCCGCGGCCACCATCGTGCTCTTCGGTGCGGGCAAGTATTTCAAAAGCACCCACGAGCTGCTGCTCTATTTCGACAAGAGCGTTTACGGCCTCCAGGTCGGCTCGGACGTGCGCTTCGGCGGCGTGCGCATCGGCAGGGTGCAGTCCATCAGCGTGCTGGTGGACCGCAAGGAAAACCGCAAGATCATTCCCGTCGTCGTCGAGCTCGGCGACAGGGAACTCAGCCTGATCAGCACCGAAGAAGGCGGCGGCATCAATCTATCCTCCTTCGAAGGCGTGGAAAAAGCCGTCAGCCAAGGACTCCGCGCCGGGATGAAGCAACAGAGCCTCTTAACGGGGCTGCTCTACGTCGAGTTCGACATCGTGCCCGACGAACCGGGCTTTATCTATCCGTCTCCCGGCGGGCATTCGCATCCCGTCGTTCCCACCATCGGCACCGAGTTCGACGAACTCATCGCCGGCATCGCCGATGGATTGAAGAAATTCAACGCGCTCGATTTGGACGGCGTGATGATCGATCTCCGCCAGGTCCTGGTCAAAGCCAAGGAACAGATCGCAGGATTGAACGTGAAGCAAATCAATGACAACGTCATCGCCATCACCCAGGATGTACGCAAGATCACCAGCGACGAGAAGCTCGCCAGCGCCGTGAAAAATCTCGATGAAGCGCTCGTCCAGATCGACGCCCTCGCCACCAAGGCCAATGCCGGATTTGATCCCTTGCTCGCCGATCTCAACGCCATCATCGACAAGACCGACGCCGGGCTCGCCAGGATCGACGAGGCCGCCAAGGAAATCTCGAATTTCTCCAACGCCCGTGCGCCGGTCATGCTGCGCCTGCAGAACGTGCTCCAGGAAACCGAACGCGCCTCGCGGGCGCTCAAGGAACTCTCCAACGACCTCAAACGCGACCCCGACACCCTCCTCCGCGGCAAAGCCACCCCCGAATGAAAACACTCCTCCTCGCACTAACCGCTCCTCTCCTGCTCGCCGCCTGCGGCCTCGCGCCCGTCAAGGACACTTCGGTCAACCATCTATTAGACCCCACCATCCCCGAGCGTCAAATCACCGGTGCCAGCCCGGCCATCGCCATTTCCCGGCCTGCGCTGCCGAGTTATCTCGACCGCCAGCAGCTCGTCAGCCGCAGCCGCAGCGGCGGCGGCCAACTCGAGATGAACAGCTACCACCTCTGGGCCGAGCCGCTAGACGCCGCCATTTCCCGAGTCACCGCCATCAACCTCGGGCGGCTCATGAACTCGCTCAACATCCAGCCGGTGGAAAGCTTCGTCACCCTCGATTACCAGACGCTGCTGGAAATCCGCGTCTCGCGCTTCGAGCCGGACTCGCCCGGCAACCTCGTTCTCGAATGCACCTGGAAACTGCAGCCCGTCAGCGGACGCGTGGCGGACACCCGCTCGTTCCTCACCCACGTTCCCATTTCCCCCGCCGACACCGCGCAGGATCTATCGGGAAGAACCGCCGCCATGAACGAAGCCCTCGCCCGCCTCGCCCGGGAAATCGCCAGCGCCCTCTAATGGTGCGCCTGACTGGATTCGAACCAGTGACCGCCCGCTTAGAAGGCGGGTGCTCTATCCAACTGAGCTACAGGCGCTGAGGCGTCCGGTCTTAGCAACGTGTCGCGCCGAAGTCAAAATCCGCGTGGCAATTCCGTCGATTTGTTTTTCCGGCCTCAATTAAAGGTTTCGGTCCGGGAAATTCACCGCTAGCGTGCCGGACATGCGCACTGCGGTTTACGCCGGTTCCTTTGATCCTCCGACCAACGGTCACCTTTGGATGATCGAGCGGGGCTTGGAAATGTTCGACCGCTTGATCGTCGCGATCGGCAGCAACCCGTCGAAAAGTTACTCGTTCTCGGTCGAGGAGCGGCTTGAACTGCTTCAGGCCTCCATCGAAAGCCGCGACCACCTCGTCATCGCCCATTTCGACAACCGCTATCTCGTGGACTACGCGAAGAAGATGGGTGCGAAATATGTCCTGCGCGGCATCCGCTCGCCGAATGACTACGAATACGAGCGGGTGATGCGCCACATCAACGCCGACATGGCCCCGGAAATCACTACGGTTTTCCTGATGCCGCCGCGCGATATCGCCGAGCTTTCATCGAGCATGATCAAGAGTCTGACGGGGCCCACCGGCTGGGAGGAAACCGTGCGCCGCTATGTGCCGGAGCCTGTTTTCAAGGCTCTGGCAGCACGCGGCGGCTCGATTTGAGACGGCGTCTTAGATGCCGGCTTTCTTGAGAAGCGCCTGAATGTCGAATTCCGCCCGGCGCGGGGTGCGGTTGCGGAGCGCTGTTGGGAACCGGTTTGTAAAATCACTTTTTTGGCGCGCACGGCGGTGCGCAGCGCGACGGCCTCGGCGATGTTAAGTCAGCGGCTTCTGCACATACAGGTGCTTGCCGGCGAGGGCGGTTTTCAGGAAATGACGACGATGATCCATGAGTATTTCTGCTAAACGGGGTTGATTATTTCTTCGAAAAATCGTGAATCTTAATATTCCGATAGAACACCTGATTGCCGTGATCCTGAAGCAGGATGTGGCCTTCAGGAAGCTCCCCGAAGTTCGGCCAGATCTTGTATTTACTGATCGCCACGAGATCGCGCCACTCCTTGCCGCCGCGTTCGATATCGATGGTTTTTTCGCCGTTGAGCCAATAGGTGAGGCGCTTGTTGTCCGACAGGATGCGGGCGTGGTTCCATTCACCGACGGGCATGAGCTTCTTGGTGGCCGGCGCGGTTTTCATGTCGTAAAGCGAGCCGATCGTGCGATTGCCGTCGCGGCCGAGCTTGGCGTCCGGGTGGCGCTCGTCGTCGAGGATCTGGAACTCCGGTCCGATGGCGGATCCCGGGCCCTTGTTCAGCTCGGGATCGACGAAAGTCTTGATCCCGCTGTTCGCGCCGGGGGTGATCTTGAAGTCGAGTTGTAGCTCGAAGTTAGAATACTTGGCCTTGGTGATGATGTCGCCTGCGGAGGCGGACTCGGCACCGCCGGTTTCATTGATGATCAGAACCCCGTCCCTGATCTCCCAGCCCTTGGTGGGGAAATCAGGACGACGGACACTGCGCCATCCTTCGCTGGATTTACCATCCCAAAGCAGACTCCAGCCCGCCGCCATTTCCTCGGCTGAAAGGGTGTTGGCGGTGGGCGCGGCCACTTCTTGGATGCGCAGATTACGCCAACGGACTTGGGTGCCGTCCTTATCCTTATCCTTGCCGATCCCGTGGACTTGAAGCCCGATGAATCCCGACTTCGTCAAGGAATCCTTGATCGACGCACAAGCAGTGCCGTTGAGAGTGGTTTTGATAGAATCACCGATGGCTTCGACGCGAACCTTGTTCCAATCGCCCTGTTTGAAAATCTTGCGGCCTTGCTCGGTGAATGACTTAGCCTCGCCGCCGAGCGCGCCGGGATAGAGCCAGCCGCGGCGGGCTTCGTCATAGATTCCGGCGCTCCACCAGCGATCCTTCTTCGGATCAGGATCGATTTCGATCTGATAGCCGTGGACCCGGCCCGCGTCGATGGTGACTTTCTTGCCCTGCCAAGTGCCCTCGATCTTTTCATCTAAGCTGTTGCTGCGGATCTGCACGCCGGAGTTGAGCAACGGGTCCACTTTGAATTCATACTCCAGAATGAAATCCGAATAATCGCGGCCGGTGCACAGGAAGGTGTTCGGGGTGTTCAGCGCCGAGGTGCCGACGATGGCGCCGTCTTCGATTTTGTATTCGGCCTTGCCGCCGCGCTTGACCCAGCCGTCGAGGTCTTTGCCGTTGAAAAGAGCGGTCCCAAACTCAGCCGCCATGATGGTGCTGCATGCCGAGATGAGAAGGAACGTGGAACGAAGATAGGTCATCGGTTTTGGTAATTTTGAATTTCAAATCAGGTTGAGCCATACGGGCTAATCCGGCGGATCTTGCAAATTGCGGGGCGATCGTCCGCATGACAGAGTTAGACACCGGCTTCGCTGACTTGCTGCTCCGGCTCAGGCCGGGTGGAGACGAAATCAAGTTCCTCGGAATCGGCTTTTTTAACGACGTTGACGGCATCTCCCGGCTTCACGTCGCCGCGCAGGAGCGACTCGGCGAGCGGATCTTCCAGGAAGCGCTCGACAGCACGGCGCATCGGCCGCGCACCGTAGGCGGGATCGAAGCCTTTGACGGCCAGATGATCGCGGGCCTCGTCGGTGAGCGTGAGGGCGATGTCCTTGTCCTTGAGACGCTTGACCAGCTTGGCGACCTCGAGGTCGACGATCTGATTGAGATCAACTTTCTCCAGCATGTGGAAGACGACGAGGCTATCGAGACGGTTGAGGAACTCCGGTTTGAAGTAACGTTTCGATTCCTCGATGATCTTGTCCTTCATGCCGTCGTGGTCGGCTTCGTCCGCGGCCATGGCTCCGAAACCAAGCGTGGTTTGGCGCTTGATGGTGGAAGCCCCGACGTTGGAGGTCATGATGATGATGGTATTGCGGAAGTCGATCTTGCGACCGAGCGAGTCGGTGATGGTGCCTTCCTCAAGGATCTGGAGGAGTAGATTCATCACGTCCGGATGCGCCTTCTCGACTTCATCGAAAAGGACCACCGAATAGGGACGGCGGCGGACGGCTTCGGAAAGCTGGCCACCTTCCTCGTATCCGACGTAGCCGGGAGGCGAACCGATCAAACGGCTGGCGGTGAATTTCTCCATGTATTCCGACATGTCGATCTGGATCAACGAATCCGCGTCGCCGAACATGAACTCGGCGAGATTGCGGGCGAGGTAGGTCTTGCCGACACCTGTCGGGCCGAGGAACAGGAACGAACCGATCGGGCGGCGTGGATCTTTAAGGTCGGCGCGGGAACGGCGCAGAGCCTTGGAAATGGCGATCACCGCTTCGTTCTGACCGATGACGCGGCTCTTGAGCTCGTCCTCCATCTTGAGTAGTTTCTCGGTTTCCTTTTCCTCCATGCGACGGAGAGGAACCCCGGTCCACTTGGAAACGACGGCCATGATGTCGTCATCGGTGACCGTGACGACGGTTTCTTCCGAGGAGGAGCGCCAGGTTTTCAGGGCGTCCTCGAGACTCTTCTTGGCATGCTTTTCGTCGTCGCGGAGCGAGGCTGCTTTTTCGAAATTCTGCTCGGCGATGGCGGCCACCTTGTCGCGGTTGATCTGCACGATCGCGGCTTCCAGCTCCTTGATCGACGGCGGACGGGTCATCGTTCCGATCCGCGCGCGGGCGCCGGCCTCGTCGAGAACGTCGATCGCCTTGTCCGGCAGGAAGCGAGCCGTTAGATAGCGTGCGGTCAGCTTGACCGCTGCCTCGATGGCTTCCGGAGTGAACTTCGCCTTGTGGTGGGATTCGTATTTTTCCTGGAGACCTTGAAGAATCTTGATCGCATCATCGACGGACGGTTCCTCGACTTTCACCTGTTGGAAACGACGTTCGAGCGCGGAATCCTTCTCGATGTATTTGCGATACTCGTTGAGCGTGGTGGCACCGACGCATTGCAGTTCGGCGCGGCTGAGTGCCGGCTTGATGATGTTAGAAGCATCCATCGCGCCTTCCGCAGAACCGGCGCCAACGATCGTGTGGAGCTCGTCGATGAAAAGGATAACGTTCTTCACCTTGCGGATTTCGTCCATGACCGCCTTGATTCGCTCTTCGAATTGGCCGCGGTATTTGGTGCCGGCCACCATCAGCGCGAGGTCGAGAGTGATGACTTTCTTATCACGGAGAATTTCGGGAACGTTGCCAGTGGCGATTTCCTGGGCGAGTCCTTCGACGATGGCGGTCTTGCCGACGCCGGCCTCACCGATGAGCACCGGGTTGTTTTTTGTGCGGCGGCAGAGGATCTGGATCACGCGTTCGATTTCGCTTTCGCGGCCGATCACCGGATCGAGTCCGCCTTCGCGGGCGACCTTGGTGAGATCGCGACCGAATGCCTTGAGCGCCGGGGTCTTGGATTTTGCTTCGGCCCCCGCAGCCGGAGCTTGGGATTGGGACTCCTCCTCGAACGGGCCTTCGCCTTCTTCGAGATCGTCATCGTCATCGTCCTGGTCGTCGGGCGAGAAGTTAGGATCGATTTCCGCTAGAATTTCGTTGCGGGTGCGTTGGATATCGACGTCGAGGCGCTTGAGTACGCGGGCGGCGACGCCTTCGCCTTCTCGGAGCAGGCCGAGGAGAAGGTGCTCGGTGCCGACGTAAGAGTGGTTGAGGGCTTTCGCTTCCTTGTTAGCCAGCGCCAAAACTTTCTTCACCCGCGGAGTGTAGGGAATATTTCCCACGGACTTCTGAGGCGGGCCGGAGCCGACTTCTTTTTCCACTTCCATGCGGACGGCTTCGAGCTCGAGGCCCATGCGCTCGAGGACGTTGACCGCGACTCCTTGGCCGAGCTTGATTAGGCCGAGAAGCAGATGCTCGGTGCCGACATACGAATGGTTGAATCGATCCGCCTCTTTACGGGCGAGAGCGAGAACTTGTTGAGCGCGTGGGGTGAAGTTGTTCATGAGTCGCCTGGATTAGAAGGTTCGGATGAGTTCTTTTCGTCTTTCGATGAGATACGGTTATCAGGTGATTCGAGAGAATGCAAACGGGAGCGCACGATTTCTGCACGAATTGAGTCTCTCTCCTCCGGGGAAAGCTTCCGTCCTGAATGAAGTTGGAGGTGCGCCGGTTGGATATCCATTAGCAACGAGTCGCAAAGCATCACCGTTTCCGGGGCGAAAAACCCGAGCGTGCCGCCGAGGCGCAACAGCGAGAGGTGGTTGAGCGCCTCCTTGGAATCGATGATGTGGGAGTAGCGCAGGACTCCGTATGCGCGGCCGATTTTGTCGGCGACCATTTCCGGATCGTCTTCCAGCAGCTTTTCACGGGCGTTTTGCTCGTGGTTTGCAACTTGGGAAATCACCCGCTCCAAGCGGCGGATGATGGTTTCCTCGCTTTCGCCGAGCGTCGATTGGTTGGAAATCTGGTAGAGATTGCCGAGCGATTCGGTGCCCTCGCCGTAAAGGCCGCGGACGGCGAGACCGATCTTATTGACCGCCTGAAGCACTTGGCCGATCTGGTCGCTGAGCACCAAGCCGGGCAAGTGCAGCATGGCGGACGCCCTCAAACCGGTGCCGAGATTGGTTGGGCAAGTGGTGAGATAACCGAGCGTGGGGTCGAAGGCGAATTCCAGAGATTCCTCGAGCGCGGTATCCAGCTCGGAAAGCGCGGTGAAAGCGGCGGAAAGCTGCAATCCGGGGCGGATCGCCTGCATCCGCAGATGGTCTTCTTCGTTGAGCATCAGGCTGAAAGTCTGGCGGCGTTCGATGACCGCCGCCGAGCCGTCACCGCGGGCGGCGTGTTCGCGGGAAATCAGGTGGCGCTCGACGAGTACCTGTTTTTGGACGGAAGTTAGATCGCCGAGTTCGTGGGAAAACGCGCCTTTCATCGCAGGCAATGCTTCCACCGCCGGGCGCATCAGTTCGAGGGCGGCGGCGCGTTGGTCGCGTTTCGCCCAGCCCGGGAACGGATGCCGGCGCAGGTTCCGCGCAAGGCGGATCCGGGAGGTTAGCACGGCACCATGCTCGCCCTGCCCGCCGGTCATCCAATCGGCGGGATATTTGATGAGAGTGCTGAACCGCATCATGATTTTGTTTCACTGAGGTTGTGGATTTCGTCGCGGATGCCGGCGGCTTCCTCGTAGCTTTCGGAGGTGATCGCCTGATCGAGACGTGAGCGGAGCTCCTCAAGCCGTTGGTTGCGGAATTGCATCGCCATCAAGCCTTCCGGCACTTTCCCGATGTGCGAGGTCCCCTTGTGCATGCCCTTGACCATCTGCCCGACTTCCTCGCTGAAAGTGGCGTAACAATCACTGCATCCGAAACGACGAACCCTTTTCAAATCGTCGAGCGTGAACCCGCAGGTGGGGCATTTCCTGCCGTTGCCGGGAGTGGCTGGCGACGAGCTCGCCGCCGCCGTGCCCGGACCGCCGGGAAGGCCCCCGAGTAACAGATCGGCCAGCGAAAATCCGGTCGGATCGGTGACTCCGCGCTCCTTGGCGCAACCGTCGCAAAGGCACACTTTTTTCATCTGCCCCTCGACGAGTTGCGTGAGGAAGACGGTGGCCTTTTGATCGCAGAAATCACACTTCATTATGTTGGAAATCTACCAGTTAAGCAAAAGGAGTGCCCGTGCTCATCGCGAGTCCGTGGAACGCCTCAAGGAAACGCGCGGTGAACGGTCCGGGCTTGCCGGTGCCGATGATCCGACGGTCGAGCGCCACCACCGGGATCACCTCTGCGGCGGTGCCAGTTAGGAAACATTCGTCCGCCGTGAAAATATCGTAACGCGTGAGCGAACACTCCTTGAATGGCACGCCGAGTTTCTCTGCGATCTCGATGATCACCGCGCGGGTGATTCCATCGAGCGCGCCATCGCAGATCAGCGGCGTGAGCAGCGTGCCGTTTTTGAGCAGGAACAAATTGTCACCGGTACACTCGGCCACGTAGCCCTGCTCGTTGAGCATCACCGCCTCAAGCGCGTTCGCCTGGATCGCCTCGACCTTGGCCATGATGTTGTTCAGGTAGTTGAGCGATTTCACCTGCGGCATCAGCGCGCCGGGCGCCGGGCGGCGGGTCGCGCAAGTGATGATCGAGAGCCCCTCGGCGTAGGTCTCCGCCGGATAGAGCTGGATCGTCGAGGCGATGATGAACATTGACGGCGTGGGGCAGAGATACGGATTCAGGCCGAGACCGCCCTTGCCGCGAGTGATGACCAAGCGGATGTAGCCGTCGGTCAGGCCGTTCGCCGCCACCGTCTCGCAGGTGAACTTGCAGACTTCCTCCTGCGTCCACGGCAGATCCAGGATGATCGCGCGGGCGGAATCGAAGAGCCGCCGGATGTGTTCCTCCAACCGAAAGATACGTCCGTTGTAAAAACGAATGCCTTCAAAAACGCCGTCCCCGTAGAGAAGTCCGTGGTCAAAGACCGACACCTTCGCTTCAGATTCGTCCACCAATTTACCGTCGAGCCAGATTTTCATGTGAGATTCTGGGGCAAGGGTAAGTGGATCAACGCCTCTGGCAAGCGGGAGATTGAAGATTATCCACACTCCCCGGGAAACCGGCCATTTCCTGAACGATAGTGCCGCCAGACAAGGGTTGAAATACCGCGCGTCCGCCCGGACGTCCGCGCCCGCTGACGGCGGCAGCTGCGGTGACGCCGACAGGCAGACGACGACAGCACCTATGGAAGCACGCGCGGACTAGTCATCGGCGGGCTCTTGGCGGCCGGGGGCATCGCCTAGCATAAATGAATGAATCCCGACCACAAAGTCGAATTCCGCCCAAAAAATCCCCATCAAGAAATCCCGAGGCGCAGGTCACGCATGCTCCACAGGCTTTCCGCCGCTGGATTTCCCACTCCTCTCAATTTCCTCGCGCCGTTCTTGCGCTTCGGACCGAACCTCTCCCGCGCGGCCACAAATGCCTCGTTCACAAATTCCCGGCTGCCGATCACCGCGCCGTCCGTGAAATAGCGCACTCGGCATCTCAACATCCTCGCGAATCGAAGTTCCTTGAGAACCGTTTCATTGTCGGCGGATTCAAGCATTTCGCGGGTGTTTTTGGTCTTCACGACCTTGCCGCTCCCGACCTCAGCCCTTCCCGCTTTCTTTTCCAACGCGATTCCCATCAGACGCCGATAGAGCCGCGAGACATCCCTCCATTTCTCCACGTCAAAACTCTCCTGCCGGTCTGAAAAATACGCCCGAACCAGTCCTTCGCGGGCCTTCCTCCCGTTCCCCTTTTTCCCGCCACCGACTGCCTCACCGTAGCTGCTCCAACGATACTCCGCCGGATCGGAGACCATCCCCGCCCGCACCGGATTGAGATCGATGTAAGCCGCCATCGTCCGGGCGGCGGTGCCACTCTCCACGATCACGCTCTTGAATCGCTCCTCCCACAAGGTGCCCGTCCGCGAATGAGTCCGGTTGAACCAGCGGGTGAAGCGGATGAGCAGTCCTTTCATGAACTGACTCAGGTCATGCATCCGGTAAGTAAATCGCTCGTGGATCTCGGCTGCCAACGATTCGTTCCCCTCACCCGCCGCGATGCTTTTGCGGGCCTCCGCCATCTCTCCCGCCACGGTCGCGACCTGCGCCTCGCTGTAAATCGCCCCCAGCCGCTTCAGCAATTCCTCATCGGAAAGCCCGCCGCCCGTCATGGCTGGCACCTCAAGCAGAAGATGGAAATGATTGGACATCAAACAGTAGGACAGCACCTGACAGCCCGAAAAATTCTCATACATCCGCATGAAAATGCGGAAAGCCTCCCGTTCCCGTTCCTCGAACACAAACCTCCGGTCCACCACCCGGCTGATGCAATGGTAAATCGCCGGTTTCGTCCCGGACCCCTCCCCACTCGCCAACCACCTCGCCTTGCGCATGCCGCCATCCTACCACCACAAACGCAGATCCCAAGCGGATTCTCTATTATTTATCTGTCACTTAATATGTGTCACTTAATATGACCCATCAGGAAGCCCATCCAGCGGAGATTCTCTATTATTTATCTGTCACTTAATATGCTTTCATGTGGGGATGGTTGGCGTTCATGATTTTTTCATAAAACGATTTGTTTGACTCAATCGTCCCGGATCAACGGGCCTTCCATTCGAGTGCCCGGCTCAAGGAGTCGAACCACCGTTCGGCATGCTTTTCGAGACCCTTCTGGTTGAAATGCACGCCATCATGCCGGTATTCCGCTCCTAGCAGATCATCGGTGACCGGCCCCTGGAAGCAAATCCTCTTGGTCCAGAGCGATTGTTGTCCTTTGGCCACCATTTCCTGTTCCGGAGCCTTCGATCCCGGATGAAACGACGCCTGCGCCACAAACCACGGCAACTGATAGCCGGCATCACTATTGAGCGCCTCGACAATGGTCTTGACCCGGTCGCAGTAGGTATCGACGGAAGTCCTGACCAGGGTGTCGGATTCACCCTGATGCCAGAGCACGGCGCGAACGCCTTCGTTGCCGAATGCCTTCACACAGGATGATAGATTTTTGTAGAGTCCGGTATCGGGAGGCAGCCAGGCCGCGACTTCGGTCCAGTTCAAGGAAGCGGAACGAAAACAAACGGGAACCTGTTGCGCTTCCGCAATCCGGTCTCCCAGCAGGGCCCACGGACTGCCTCCGCCGCCACACCCGCCGGGAATCGGGTCCTGCGCGTGAACGAATGCCTTGCCATCGAAATAGACCACTCGTTGGTCCCGGGCGGTTTGCCGCGGGTTGCCGAAGTTGGCGGAATTGGACTGCCCCGCCGTCACGAACACCTCTCCCACTCCCACCTTGTCCACGGACTGCTCCGCAATCATTTGCCCGCCCGCCCGCACACGGACCGAGACTTGATACCAACCGCCGGCAGGCAAGGTCAGGCGACCGGAGAATTTCCCCTGAACGCTCTGACCCTGAGGAGTGATGGCAACCCACGGTGCGGAAGTGCCGCGTTTGGCTCCCGCAGCCAAATCGGCCTTGGCTTCAATCACGCCGGCCTTGTCACCGACGACGCCTTCTATCAAAACGCCGGCCTGATCACCCTTGCCACGCTGGAACACCTGACAGGAAACGGGGGAAGTCAGGGTCAGAGTGGTCTTTGGCTCATCCGCCTGAAGGAAGGGGGCGGCCGCGGCTATCGACACGCAGAGCGCCACGAATAATCTGATCGAAGTTGGTTTTTTCATCGGTTGTTTTGTTGCTAAAGAATTGCTTTTGGGGTGAAGGCCTTTGAGGAAGCTCATGAGAGGACCGGAGACGGGGGAAAAGGGGGTTGCGGGGGAAAAGGGGGATTTGGGTAAAGCTGAAATGCTGAAAAACTGAAACGCTGAAACGCTGAAACGCTGAAACGCTGAAACGCTGAAAGGAAGAATGCTCCGCAGCACGCCGTTAAACGGCTGACTCGGGAGATTTCACGGCGGTTTTCATTAGCCGCGAGCGTAGCCTTCCGAACCGCTTTGCCAAGATTTCTTTTGGCGGCGGTTTTTTGGCGGATGAGCTTCCTGCTTGTCAGGTGTATTCGAGAACCAGGGTTCGGCCGTCGTCCAATTGGATTTCGTCTGGTTTCCATGTGGGGCGCTGGTCGAAGTCTTCAGGATCGGGATCGGATGGATTCCGGGGACGGTTGAACCAGTCGAGATTCGGTTCGTCGTCGGGGATCCACTCCTTGATCGCCTGCCACGGCGGTTCGATCGGCTCCATGGTTTGATTCGCCCGCCCCACCCGGCGGGCTCACCCTTCGGGCTACGGCTTCGCCTCCGTCCAAAACGCCTCCGATCCCTCGGCGTTGTTCGATGTCGAAGGGCGGAGGCGGCGGGCGTGGGAGTGTGACGATTCCCTCCCAGATGCCGTGGAGGCGGAGAAAAAATTGGATTTCCTCGCGGCGGATGACTTTGCGGACCGGTTTCATGGTGCCCTTGCAGCAGGTGCACTGGAGCGGGTCGGCACCCCAGACTTTGAGGATGAGGTCGCGCCACAGGGGACGCATTGATTTGGCGGATTGCTTCGGAGGGGCTGGGACGAGGAGGATTTCCGATTGATGATTGTTGATTTTGGATTTTGGATTTGAAGAAACTGGAGGACGGATGATGCGGTCGGGGATGAGCGGGGTTTGGCCACGGGTTTTGTTGGAAAACAAGGAGCGAGACGCTCCGTGGACGGTCTGGAGCAAGATGCTCCAGCCACAGCGTTTGCGCCCGGCGCTGTCGTGGGCGGCGACGGGTTTTTCGCCGCCGTCGTGGATGTGGAAGCCGGAATGTTTCCAGGAGAGGAGGTCGGCGAGTTTTTTCGGGCTGATGTGTTTGCCGTCGCGGAGAGCTTGGAGGAAACGATGGCGGAAGAGTTCGATGGCGGGGTCGAGGTCTTCGGCGGGCATGCAGTGGAAATGGCCGTCGGGGGGGAAGAGGCCGTCGGCGGCGAGGACGTGGAGGTGCGGGTGGAAGAACAAATAGTCGCCGCTACTTGCCAAAAACGCATCATCGGGCGTAAGGATGGAAGAAGTCCGATTGATGGCAAGTGGCAATTCCCGAATCAGCTCCTGACAAAGCCCAGCTCCGCAGCACCATGCGGCGGCTTTTGCGCGAGCGGCAACCCGCTTCCGACAAAGCCTGCGCGGCCCTGCGGCAATGGCTACTCGCCCACCCCGCGCTCCGCACCATCGCCGTCTATTCCCCGCTCCCCGGCGAGGTCGATTTGTCCGAAACTCTCCGACTGCGGACGAACATCCAATGGGTCTATCCGAAAGTCCGCGGCACCGACCTCACCTTCCACACCCGAGCGAATCTCGTTTCCGGAGCGTTCGGCATCCTCGAACCCGCAGACGGATCGCCCGAGGTCGCGTTGGAGGAAATCGACGCCTTCATCTGCCCCGGCCTCGCCTTCGACCCGCGCGGCGGCCGCCTCGGCCGCGGTCGCGGGTTCTACGACCGGATGCTCGCCAACGCCCGCCCCGACGCGATCAAACTCGGCGTCTGCTTCGAAATCCAACTCGTTACCGACACCTTCCCCGAACCTCACGACATCCACATGGATCACGTCATCACCGGCTGATTGATTCCGCCGTCGAAGGCATCGCCAGCAACCGCTACCACCCGCAACCCGGGATGCAGTGCTCGTGGTGCTAGTTCAAGGACGAGTGCATGACCTGGCTGCCGGGAATGACGGTTGCCGACGTGCAAAGGGCGGCGTGATTGCAGCACCCAACACCGAACGCAACACCCGCCGGGTCCACGTGATCTGGCGGGTGTTTGGTTTTTTCATGGATCAAAAAATTGAAGTTCCAGTTCATTCTTCAACTTTCGAACGCGAGGGCAAGAACCAAGGCCTCTCAAGAACCTGCACGAGGCCCAATTTTAGTGGTTTCACCTTCTGAATCCGGGTTCAAGCGATTACCGACTTCACGAGATTTCCAGCGACATCCGTCAGCCGGAAGTAGCGACCTTGGGATTTGTAGATCAGCTTTTCATGTTCCACGCCCATCAGGTGCAGCATGGTGGCATGGAGATCGTGCACGTGGACGCCGTCACTGACGATGTTGTAACCATAGTCATCAGTCGTGCCGTGGGTGTAACCGGCTTTGACGCCGCCGCCGGCCATCCAGATGCTGAAGCAGCGGGGATGGTGGTCGCGGCCATAGTTGTTCGCGGTGATCTTGCCTTGGGAGTAGGCGGTGCGGCCGAATTCGCCGCCCCACACGACGAGTGTGTCTTCCAGCAGGCCGCGTCTTTTCAGATCGGTGATCAATGCGGCGGAGGCCTGGTCGGTTTGCTTGCACTGTTGGCTGATGCCGCCCACGACATCGCCGTGCTGGTCCCATCCTTGATGGAAGAGCTGGACGAAACGGACATCGCGCTCGATCAGGCGGCGGGCGAGCAGGCAGTTCGCGGCATAGGTTCCGGGGGTTTTACTATCAGGTCCGTAGAGGTTGAAGGTTTCCTCGGTTTCCTTGGAGAGATCGGTGGCGTCGGGGACACTGGTCTGCATCCGGAAGGCCATTTCGGCTTGGGCGACGCGCGCGTCGATCTCCGGGTCGAGTTGTTGTTCGGCCTGATAGCCGTTGAGTTTTCCGAGGGCGTCCAGCATGCCGCGCCGCACATGGGGGGAGACGCCTTCCGGGTTGGTGAGATAGAGGACCGGTTCCTTGCCAGAGCGGAACTGCACGCCTTGATGTTCGCTGGGGAGGAAGCCGGAACCCCACAGGCGGGAGTAGAGCGGTTGATCGCGCCGGGCGTTGTTCGAAACGAGGACAATGAAGGAGGGCAGATTCTCATTGAGGCTGCCAAGTCCGTAGGAAGCCCATGCGCCCATCGAGGGGCGGCCGGGGATCTGGTTGCCGCTGCAGAAGAAAGTAATGGCGGGATCGTGGTTGATCGCCTCGGTGTGCATGGTGTGAATGAGGCAGATGTCGTCGGCGATTTTCTGGGTGTAGGGCAGGATGTTGGAGATCTCCATGCCGCATTTTCCGTGTTTGGAGAAATCGGTGAATGAGCCGGCCATGGGAAGCAGGCTTTGGTTGCCGCTCATGGTGGAGAGCCGCTGGTTGCCGATGATTTCCTTGGGCAATGCCTTGCCATGGCCGCTGCGCAGGAGGGGTTTGAAATCGAAGGTTTCGAGATGCGAGGGGCCACCGGCTTGGAATAGATAGATCACCCGCTTCGCCTTGGGGGCGAAATGGGGGGCACCGAGCGAACCGATGGAGGCGGCGCTGGCTCTCGATCCTAACAAGTTGCTCAGCGCCAGCGCGCCGATGCTGAATCCGGCTTTGCCAAGAAAATGACGCCGGGTCTGGCGCATGAGATCATCGTAGGTAGGAACGCTGGGTTTCATGAGGGTTCAACGGTTGGTGATGGCGGCGTCGGAGGTAAGCAGCGTGGAACACACAATCATCATGGCGGCAAGCGGGGGATTGTCCTCGCCGCATACCGATTTTGCGGCAGCCTTGTCGGTGGTGAAGTGTTCGACCTGTTGGGCGTGAAGGTCGCGGAGAATGGTCATTTCGGTGGGTGCCGGTTGACGCGAGGTCAGCCAGAGGAATGCGAGCTGGATTTGCGGATCAAGTCCGCCGGGTTGCTCCTTGATGACACGCTTTGCGAGAGTGGCGGCGCACTCGAAGAAGCCCTGGTCATTGAGGAAGAGGAGCGGCTGGAGCGGTGTGTTAGTGGTGAGACGGCGCGGTTGGCAAATTTCACGACTGCCGGCATCCAGCGTGAGCAGACTGGGTGGCGGCGCGGTCCGTTTGCGGTAGGTGTAGAGACTGCGGCGGTGGAGTCCCTCGCCAGTGTCCGGTTTGTATTCGCCCCCCGATGCCCCGGATTCCGACCACACTCCGGCGGGTTGCCAAGGTTTGACGCTGGGGCCACCCACGCGCTCTACTAACAGTCCTGCCGCGAGCAAGGCCTGATCCCGGATGGCCTCGGCGGACAGGCGGTAGGATGGGCCCCGTGCAAGCAGTTGGTTTTTTGGATCGATTTCCTGCTTTTGTTTCGAGCTTGCCGATGCCTGTTGAAAGGTGGCACTCATCAGGAAGCGTTTGAGCATGCGTTTCACATCCCAGCCGTTGTGGGAAAAATCGTAAGCCAGCGTGTCGAGCAGTTCCATGTGGGAAGGTGCGTCACCCTGCATGCCGAAATTTTCCTGGGTTGCGACGATGCCATTGCCAAAACACATCATCCACAGCCGGTTCACGGCGACACGGGACACCAGGGGGTTCTTGGGAGCGGTCATCCATTGCGCGAGGCCCAGACGATTCTTCGACGCCTTCGGGTCAAACGGGAATACGGCGGTCGGCGGCGATGCTTCGACAGGACGCTTGAGATCGGGAGAAGCATAGTCGCCGCGAGTCAGGACATGGAACTGCTTCGGATTTGGCGACTCCTTCATCACCATGATCAAGGGCAGTTTGTTTTCGAAATCATCCTCAAGGCTCTTCCATGCGGCGACGGCGGTCTCGCGGGCTTTCGCGACTTCCGGGTCAATACGCTCCAAGTAGTGTGCGCGCACCGCAGCCTTTGCCACGGGGTCTCCAGCCTTGGCGGACTGGAAGTTTGATTCTAACACGGGCGCATGAAGGTCGGCCACTTCCAGCGAAGACAGCGCCTGGCGGAAGATTTTGATTTCGTCCATCCGGCCTTCCGCAAACCCACGGTCATCGCGAGGCCGCGCGCCGACCCGCATGATTTGGGTGGTGATATTCTTGTCGAGGTGATCGTGCAGCACCCTCATCGCGACGGGTTTGCCGTCATAGTGGATTCTCAATCCGGCGGCGGAAGAAGAGCCATCATAGGTCACCGTCACGTGAACCCACTTCGCGACCGGGAAATCGTCGGTTGTTTCGACGGAGACCGCACATCCCGGCCAAAGATGGATGCAACTCCAGCGCAGCTTGCCGTTTTCCATCAGCATTTCAAATCCAGCGGCATCCGCCATTTGCGAGAACAGAGCCGGTCCGGTATGGAAGATCGCGGCACGTTGTTTTTTGTCGGGTGTGAACAACCGCAAGGAAACACTTAGCGGCTGATGGCGGGTGATGTCCTTGACTCCGTCGAGTTGCAGGACGGTGTCCCCGTCGAACTGCATGGCTCCGTCGACTGCACCGGGCACTGGCGAAAGCTGGCCACCTGACATGCTGCCGGGTGCGGCGGATGGAATCGTATTAGGTAGTTTTTTCTCAACAATCGCATCCAGGGTGAAGTGATCGGAGGGGACGGGTGGGGCCAGCGATGAGGTGGTGGCAAGCCATTGCTCGAACGCCCCGTCGCGGCTGGCCAACGTGGATTTCAGGTCCGCCTGTGCGGTGGCCAGCGCGGCTTGCCGTTTTTCCAACTCGGGGATCTGGCTCGGTTCCACGATTCTCATCGAAGGCTCGGGAGCCGGGGTGTGAATGGAATAGGGTAGCAGCCCGGATTCGTCAATTTGGCCAAACATGGCACTCATGCTGTAGTAATCCGCCTGTGGCAGGGGGTCATATTTGTGGTCGTGGCATTTGCTGCACTCCAATGTTAGGCCGAGGAATGCGGTGCCGGCCGTGTGGACACGGTCTGAGACGTATTCCTGGCGGAACTCCTGCTCGATCGAGCCTCCTTCTTCGGTTTGGCGGTGGAGTCGGTTGAAGGTGGTTGCCAACCGTTGTTCCTGCGTGGCGTTAGGCAATAGGTCACCTGCGATTTGCCAGGTGAGAAACCGGTCGTAAGGGAGATTGCTGTTGAAGGCGTCGATCACCCAATTCCGCCAGGGCCAGACAAAGCATTCATTGTCTGACTGATAGCCATAGGTGTCGGCGAAGCGTGAGACATCCAGCCAATCAAGGGCCATTCGCTCGCCGAAACGCGGTGAGGCCAGAAGCGCGTCCACCTGCTTTTCATAGGCGTCCGGTGATGGGTCGCTAACAAATGCTGCAATCTGTTCCGGCGACGGGGGCATTCCGGTGAGTACGAAGGAAGTGCGCCGCAGCAGCGCTCCCCGGTCCGCTGGCGGGTTTGGCGTGAGTTTTTGCGATTCGAGTTTTTCGAGAATGAAACGGTCGATATCATCCTTGGGCCATGCCGTGTTTTTCACGACGGGGGCCGGATGTTTTTCCGTGGGAATGAACGCCCAGTGCCGGGCATAGATGGCTCCTTCCTCGATCCAGCGCACGAGAATCCCCCTTTCTGCCTCGGTGAGCGGGCGGTTCAACTTGGGGGGTGGCATGATTTCGTCGGGATCTTTCTCGTGAATCCGCGTGAAAATCTCGCTGGCCTTGGGATTTCCCGGCACGATGGCCCGATTGCCGCTCTCCAGCTTTTCAGTCGCCCCCTCGAAAGTATCGAGCCTGAGTCCCGCCTCGCGTGTCGCACTATCCGGGCCGTGACAGGCGAAGCATCGGTCCGAGAGGATTGGGCGAACTTCACGGTTGAAATCCACAGCCCCGTGGAGCAGCGGCGTGAAGAGCAGCAGACTGGGGAAAAAAGCGCGGGCTATCATTGTGGAGGCGGATCGGATGCGATGAACCTTACATGAAGACTCCCTCCATTCTTACAGGAGGGCGGCTTTTTTTCCCGCGCTCGGCATCGGTGCGGCGGTGATCGCGGAGGGGGGGAGCTGCAATCCTTTCCGTGTGGGATCATGTCCGCTGCGGCAACCCGGGCACTTCCCAGCGCAAAAGGTGAAATTTCTTGTTGCGAGGAGAGGACCGACCTCTTGGTCGATGTGCTGAAATTCCGTGACGGCGAGGTGGTTGCGGACATTGGCTGCGGCTCGGGCTTCATCAGCCGGAAAATCGCGGGCAAAATCGGCAAAACAGGAACAGTCTATGGCGTCGAGATCCAGCAGGAGATGCTGGATCTGTTAATGAAAAACATGAAGCGATTGGAAATCACCACGGTCAAGCCGGTGCTTGGCGCGCTCTTCGGCGTGCGGATGCTGTGGAAAGGGTGATATGGGAGACCTCTTGATCGCCTCTGAAACCCAGCGCTTCGAGTGGGATCAAGTCATCAATCGCATCCGGGCGTATCGATGAATTGACTGGTCACCGGCAGGCAACTGCTGAATTAAATCGTCCATCGATGAGTAACCCATCCAACCCCGCCCAGGAAATCCGCCATCTGCGTGATCTCTCGCCCCAACAAAAGCGCTCCGGGCTGGCGGCTTGGCTTGGCTGGTTGTTCGACGGGCTGGACATGCATCTTTACACGCTGGTCGCTACGGCGTTCGTGGCGCAGCTGCTGATGACAGACGAGGCGGATCCGGCGGTCGGGCAGAAGGCGTCGATCATCCAGGCGGCGTTTCTTGTCGGCTGGGCGCTGGGTGGTGGTTTTTTCGGCCGGGTGGCGGATGTGCTGGGTCGGAGCCGGGCGCTGGTGCTTACGATATTGACTTACGCTTGTTTCACCGGGTTGTCGTATTTCTCGCAGGAGTGGTGGCATCTGCTGGTGTTCCGGTTTCTGGCCGCGCTCGGCATTGGTGGCGAGTGGGCGGTGGGTGCTTCATTGCTTTCTGAAACGTGGCCGAAGAAGTGGCGGCCGTGGATCGCGGCAGTGCTGCAAAGCGCGGTGAATTGCGGGGTGCTGTTAGCCTGTCTTGCTGGTGCGTTGCTGAAAGGGCACCCGCCGCAGTGGATTTTCCTCGTCGGGGTTTTACCGGCATTCATCACGCTGTGGATCCGCAGTGCGGTGCCGGAAACGGAGGAATGGACCGAGGCGAAGAAGGGCCAGCCCACGCCGGGAATCCGGGAATTGTTCGGCCCGGAAGTCCGCAGCGTCACCTGGCGGGTGATGTTGATTTGCGCGGTGTCTCTCACCGCGCACTGGACCTTCATGTTTTGGCAGCAGAGCTACATCCGCACTCTCGCGGAGGTGAGTGATTCGAAGGCGGCCAAGGACAGCGCGACGGTGATGGCGTTGTTATGGATCATGGTTGGCTCGCTGGTTGGAAATTTCGTGGCAGGCGCGCTGGCGAAGTTCATGGGCTATGGCAAGGCGATCGCCATTTTGTTAGGCGGCTATTTCGTGGCAATGTGGGTGACGTTTTCCAGCGTCCATGATTTACATACGACTTACGCGCTGTTCGCGGTGATCGGCGTGATGCAGGGCTGCTTCGGTTTGTTTACGATGTGCCTTCCGCCGCTGTTCCCAGTGCTGTTGCGGAGCACGGGTGCCGGATTTTGTTATAACATCGGCCGCATCCTGTCGGCGGCGGGCGTGGTGTTTTTCGGTATTTTCAATAAAGTGCAGGGTGACTTCGCGGGAGTGCTGCTGATGGCGGCCTGGCTGTTTATTCCAGCGGCGTTCCTGGCACTGTTGTTGCCAGCACAACCAGACGAGGAGAAATCATGAATCTCTTCCGTGGGTTTCATCTGGCCATAAGGACTGGAAACATCCGCTCGAACTCCTTGCGAACCGCTCGTTTTGCCTCCGTTAATTTTTCACCGATTCTATCCGATCGGATCAAGCCCCGCGGTAGTGCCTGACGCGGTGCTCCAAGGGCCCTGCGGAAAATGCCATCGGGTGGGTGAGGAGCTTTTTCAATTTCCTCTCATCGATCCAACTGCCCGGGCGTGGGAGCCGGGAAATCGCGAGTTCACGCCCAGTTCGGCACATCCAAGCGGAACTCCGGGATCCGCGCGAAGATCCACTCGCCTTCCTCGGTTTCTCCAAAAAACGCTCCGGAAGCCAGCGCCCCGCGGGCGATCACGTGATAGCTGTTATAGGAAAAATGTCCGCCCGGCTCGATCACCGGCGTCTGCCCCACCACTCCGTCGCCCTCGACCACGGTGATCTCCCCCGCGTCCTCCTTCACCACCCACTTCCGGCCGCGGATCGTCACCGGCAGCGGCGAGTCGTTGTGGATCGAGATGAAATAGACGAACGGGTGCGGCTTTTCCGGGGGCGCGTCGAGACTCGGCATATACACCACGTCATCCACCTTCACACGAAGGCCTTCTAATTCCCGGATCACACCTGCCATGGCGGCCATCGTTCCGCGAGTTGCGGAAACTGCCAAGCACGAAAGATCGCGGGATTTCCCGACTGAGACAACCGGGACACCTTCAGGATTCCAGCCAGCCGCAGGCTTGCTTGGCGAAATAGGTGAGGATCATGTCGGCTCCGGCGCGTTTGATGGCGAGCAGGGATTCCAGGACGATCGCTTTTTCATCGAGCCAGCCACCGGCGGCAGCGCTCTTGAGCATCAGATACTCGCCGCTCACTTGATAGGCGGCGACCGGCAGCGTGCTGGTCTCGCGGACTTTCGCGATGATGTCTAGATAGAGACCGGCGGGTTTCACCATCAGCATGTCCGCGCCCTCGGCTTCGTCGAGCAGGGTCTCGCGGACGGCTTCGCGGGAGTTCGCGGGGTCCATCTGGTAGGTTTTCTTGTCGCCGTCCTTGGGCGCGGAATCAAGCGCGCCACGGAACGGCCCGTAGAAGGCTGAAGCGTATTTCGCGGTGTAGCTGAGGATGGAGACGTGGGTGAAACCCTCGCTGTCGAGCGCGTCGCGGATGGCGGCGACGCGGCCGTCCATCATGTCGGACGGCGCGACGATGTCGGCTCCGGCGCGGGCGTGGCAGAGAGCCTGCTGGCAGAGAACCTCGACGGTTTCGTCGTTGAGAATTTCTAACTCGCCTCGCTCATCGCGCTGGACGATGCCGTCGTGGCCGTCGGAGTTGTAAGGATCGAGCGCGACATCGGTGATGACGCAGAGCGTGGGATGCGCGGACTTGAGCGCGCGGATGGCGCGGGGGACGAGACCGTCGTCGTTGTGCGATTCCTCGGCGAGCGGGGTCTTGAGCGCTTCCTCGATTTTCGGAAACAGCACGATGGCGGGAATTCCTAACGCGTGGGCCTCCCCGGCCTCGCGGACGAGGCTTGCCAACGACCAGCGAGTGACGCCGGGCATCGAGGCGATGGCCGTATCTTCCGCGTCCTCGTGGAAAAACAACGGCAGGATGAAGTCGGCGGGACTCAGCGTGGTTTCACGCACCATCGAGCGGATGGCTGGCGTGCGGCGGTTGCGGCGGGGGCGGTTCATGGGGGGAGGATGAACATTGAACATCGAACTTCAAACATTGAACATCGAAGGGGAGAAAAAGAGGCGCCTCTTCACTTCAATGTTCGATGTTGAGCGTTCGATGTTCGAAATGGCAATCGCGTTCGCGGCGGCGTAGTCGCGGGCGTGGGTGAGGCTGATCTGGATTTCGGTGATGCCGTTTTGTTTGGCGAACTCGGCGGCGTTGCCCGAGAGCAGCAGTTTCGGCGCACCCGACGGATCGCGGGTGATTTCAAGGTCCAGCCAGCCGGCCTGGCCGCCGATGCCGGTGCCGAGCGCCTTGGAAACCGCCTCCTTGGCGGCGAAGCGGGCGGCGTAGTTGAGCGCGGAGTTCTTCTGTGACTCGCAGTAAGCGCGCTCGTCCGCAGTGAATAATTTCGCGAGAAACGACTCCCCACGACGCCCGATGGCGGAAGCGATCCGCTCCACCTCCACCACGTCGATACCGATTCCGAAGATACGCATTTGATCAGGCGGAATAGCCGGCCATCAGCTTCTTCATTTCCCGCACCGCGGCGGTCAGTCCGACGCGGGTGGAGCGGGCGATGATGCTGTGGCCGATGTTGAGCTCGGCGAGGTGAGGGATCGTGAGGATCTGCGCGATGTTGGTGTAGTTGATGCCGTGGCCGGCGTTCACCTGAAGACTGAGATGTCCTTCCTTGGCGGCGGCGGTGAGGCGGTCGAACTCGGTTTGCACGGCATCGCCGGTGGCGTTGGCGAAGGCTCCGGTGTGGAGCTCGATCATGTCGGCGCAGGCCTCACCGGCGGCTTCGACTTGTTTGAGATCGGGATCGATGAAAACGCTGACGCGGATGCCGGCGTCCTGCAGGCGGGCGATGACCATGCGGGTCTTGTCGAAACTGGCGAGCACGTTGAGGCCGCCCTCGGTGGTGATTTCCATGCGGTTTTCCGGGACGAGGCAGACGAACTCCGGCTTCAGCTTGAGCGCGAGCCCGACCATTTCCTCGGTGACTCCCATTTCCAGATTGAGTGGCAATTTGATTTCCTCCCGGATCCGATAGGCGTCGGCGTCCTGCATGTGGCGGCGGTCGCCGCGGACATGGATGGTGAGGGAATCCGCGCCGCCGGCGAGGGCGTCGTGGCCGGCGATGACCGGGCAGGGCTCTGCGTTCGGCGAGTCCGGCGTTTTCGCGTAGCGGGCCTGACGCAGGGTGGCGATGTGGTCGATGTTGACTCCGAGAAGCAATGGCATGAGCGGAAATAGACTCTGGACCGGAGTCCGGCAAGACTCACTTGCGACGCGAAATCACGGCGGCGCGAGCAGCGTGAACGGCGGGCACGGAATATTCCGCAGAATCCAGAATCCGGCCACGATCCAGACAATGGCCCAGGCTCCGCCCGCGCCGACATTCAGGCGGAACGGCAGCGGCTTCCCGCGGACCCAGCCGAGTATTTCGATCCCGATGCCGACGCACGCCAGCGGCAGCAGGATCATGCCGACCGGATTGAATCGGAACGCCTCACCGATCCGGCCGTGCAGCGTCGCGTGGGCGGCGCGGGTCATTCCGCAGCCGGGACAGTGCAGGCCGGTTAGCTGGTGAAAGGTGCACGCAGGCAGCCTGGGCAAGCCATAAGGCCCACGCTCACGGAGGAAAAACGCTGCGCAAGCCAACGCCAGAAGCCCCAGCGCCACCCACCCTGCCCGGTCGCGGTGCATCGGAACTCAATTCGAAGTTAGAACCGTGAAGGTCGCGCCAAGCAGCCACAAAATAAAAATCCCGACAATCACGCCTGCGGAGACCATGCACCAGGTTTTCGCGCTGGCGGAAGCGGCCATCGCACCCGCGATGTCACCCCGCGCCCTCAGGCCATCGACCTTCGCCGCGTAAACGATCGCCGGAATCCCGAAGGGCCAGCAGCAGAAAATCGTCACCACGATCGACTGCCACAAGTAGTTGGGAATGCTCGCCCCGCTAGGCATCGGCGCGGACTGGACCGATGGCGGCGCGTAAGGGGAATTCACCACCGGCGGGGGCGCTGAGGTCGCGGACGGCAGCGTGGCGAAAGAGGCAAGCTCCGCGACCTTGCCCGCCGGTTGCCAGTCAGCCATGCCCTCCTTCCAAACCATATCCGCGGAGGAAACCTCGCCGGAAGCCAGTTTCGCGAGAAGCTCCCCTTCCCCGACCGGGCCGAGCTGGGTGCCGTTTTTCGAGTAATACCATTGCATGCGCGGAGATTCGTAACAGCTTATGGCGGGCTGACCATCGCAAAAACAGTTGCCACCCCGCCCCGCGCCGATACCTTCCGCCCCCGTATGATCATTGCACCGAAGATCCGTGGATTCATTTGCACCACCGCGCACCCGGAAGGCTGCGCCAAACACGTCGCCGAGCAGATCGCCGTCGTGAAAAGCCGCGGCCTCATCGAGAACGGCCCGAAGCGCGTGCTCGTAATCGGATCCTCCACCGGCTACGGCCTTTCCTCGCGGATCGCCGCCGCTTTCGGTGCCAACGCCGCCACCATCGGTGTCGCCTTCGAGCGTCCCGGCGAGGCCGACCGCCCGGCCACCGCCGGTTGGTATAATACCCGCGCCTTCGAGCAGGAGGCCGCCGCCGCCGGTCTCTACGCCCGCTCCTTCAATGGCGACGCCTTTTCCGACGAGGTCAAAAAGGTAGTCATCGACGCTGTCAAAGCCGATCTCGGCCAAGTCGATCTGGTCATCTACAGCCTCGCCTCCCCGCGCCGCACCGATCCAAAAACCGGCGAGGTTTACAAATCCGTGCTCAAGCCCGTCGGCGAGAGCTACACCAACAAGAACCTCAACACCACCACCGGCGTCGTCAACGAGATCACCATCGAACCCGCAGAGGGTGATGACATCCGCCAGACCATCGCCGTCATGGGCGGCGAGGATTGGGAACTCTGGACCGACGCGCTGCTCTCAGCCGGCGTGCTCGCCGAGGGCTGCCAGACCGTCGCCTACTCCTACATCGGGCCCTCCATGACCTGGCCGATTTATAAAAACGGCACCATCGGCAAAGCCAAGGAAGACCTCGAACGCGTCCAGCACGCGCTCGACGCAAAGCTCGCCCCGCTCCACGGCAAAGCCTGGGTTTCCGTCAACAAAGCGCTCGTCACCCAAGCCAGCTCCGCCATCCCCGTCGTCCCGCTTTACATCTCGCTGCTCTATCAAGTGATGAAGGACGAGGGCACCCACGAAGACTGCATCGAGCAAATGGACCGACTGCTCCGCGAACGGCTCTATAACGAAAACCCGCAGCCCGACGATGCCGGCCGCATCCGCGTCGATGACTGGGAAATGAAACCGCAGGTCCAGGACATCGTCGCCGAGCGCTGGCAGCAGGTGAACACCGAGAATTTCCAACAGCTCGGCGATTTCGCCGGCTACCAATCCAGCTTCCTCCGTCTCTTCGGCTTCGGCCTAAAAGGTGTCGATTACGATGCGGACACCGACCCCGCCGTCGGCATCCCGTCGCTGGAGAAATAAGCGCCCTCTATCCGGACGAGTCCTAAGCCCCGAGCACCGCGCGGTGAATGCGGCCGGGGGATTTCTTGAGGAACTGGCGGGCCAGCGACTCGAACTCCTCCGAGAGGTCGGTCAGGTGAAGTTCCAGCGTCCCGTCGCGGCCCGGTGTTTCCAGTAAATCCAGCCGCGTGAGCTCCTTTTTGAGATGTTCGGCACAAGTCGTCGCCGAATCCACCAGGCGGACGTCCGCCGGCAGGAGCTGCTGCAAAACAGGAATCAGCAGCGGATAATGGGTGCAGGCGAGCATCAGGGTATCAATCCCCTTCTCCACCAGCGGGTCCAAATATGTCTTCAAAACCTGCCGCGTCGCCGGGTGGTCGATCCAGTTTTCCTCGATCAACGGGACCAGCAGTGGAGTCGCCTGGCCGTGGATCATCAGCCCGGTTTTCCGCAGCGCGAGCGCATGCTGATAGGCGTGGGAGCGGATCGTGCCGCGGGTCGCGATGATGCCGATGCGCTCGGCGTTCGGGCAGGCGAGCGCGGCTTCCACACCCGGTTCGATCACCCCGAGAATGGGAATCCGGTATTTCTCATGCAAACTCGGCAGGGCGTGGGCGGTCGCCGTGTTGCACGCCACCACGATGGCTTTCACGCCGCGGGCGATGAGAAACCGCACGTCCTCGTCCGCGAACTGGCGGATGGTTTCCGGACTTTTCGAGCCATAAGGCAGCCGGGCGGTGTCGCCGAGATACAAAATGTTTTCCGCAGGCAAAAGTTCCTGCACCGCCCGGACGACGGTCAAACCGCCGACACCCGAGTCGAAAAATCCAAGAGGCGCTGAATTCACTGGCGCGAGTGTGAACGCCCGCCCGCCGTCGCCAAGCGCAAAGCGATGTCGATGAGGTCTTCGAGATCAGTCATGGGGAAATATAGAGTAGCGGAGGCCGGTTAGCGTTTGGTGTAATGTACGGATCTACCGGAACCGTGCCGGACCAGCAAACCCGCTTGCAACATCCGAGAGAGGGTGGCCTTGACCGTGTTGCGGCTGGCACCTGTCGCCGCCACGATGGACGCCACGGAGACGCGCGCTTGGCTGGCGAGAAGCTCGCTAATAGAACGGGCCAGCGGCGTGAGCGTGGCGAGCGCTTGTTGTTCCGCATCCAGACGGCTGAGGAGCCGGTCTTTCTGGGTCTTGAGAGCTTTCAGAAAAAACAACAGCCAAGGATGCCATGCGGGTTCCGGCTCCTTGAGCGTTGTTTGGGTTTGGCGCAGCGCCAAATAGTAGCCTTCCTTGTTCGCCTCCATCACGCTTTCCGCTTTTTTTTCACATGAGCTTTCTCAACGGCCTTCATCTCAAAAGCAATTTCTTAGCAATACTATGATTCCGCTTCCCCGCTGCCATCCGCAGGTCTAGCCTCCCGCCGAAATGAGCAGCTGTGGGCCGAAAATGAAGATGGATCCGACTTTGCACCGGGACAAGAAGCCGGACTGGATCAAAGTCCGCTTGCCGAACAACCCGGCGTTCTGGTCCACCAAGTCGCTGATCACCGACTTGAAATTAGTCACCGTTTGCGAGGAAGCACAGTGCCCGAACCGCTGGGAATGCTGGGGCCAAGGCACCGCCACCTTCATGATCGCCGGCGACAAATGCACCCGCGCCTGCGGATTTTGCGCCGTGAAAACCGCCAAGCCCGACGCGCTCGAATCGGACGAACCCGCCCGCGTCGCCGAGGCCACCCGCCGGATGAATTTGCGCCACGTCGTCATCACCGCCGTCGCCCGCGACGATCTGCGGGACGGCGGGGCCGAACATTTCAAACTCACCATCGAAGCCGTCCGCCAGGCGAATCCGGAGATCATCATCGAGGTGCTCGTGCCGGATTTCAACGACCGCGACTGGGCGCTCGCCATGGTGATGGAAGCCCGCCCGCACATTTTCAACCACAACCTCGAAACCGTCGAGCGCCTCACCCCGCTGGTCCGATCACGCGCCCAATACCAGCGCAGCCTCACCGTCTTGAAAAAGGCGAAGGCCATGGTCAACAACAAGGTCGCCACCAAAAGCGGCATCATGCTCGGCCTCGGCGAGCGCCATGAGGAAATCCTCCGCGCCATGGACGACCTGCTAGAACACGACGTCACCGTGCTCACCATGGGCCAGTATTTGCGCCCGACGCAGAAGCATCTTCCGGTCGTCGAATACATTACGCCCGCGGCTTTCGACGAATACAAAGCCATCGCGCTCGCCAAAGGCTTCCGCCATGTCGCCAGCGGCCCGCTGGTCCGCAGCTCCTATCATGCGGCGAATTTCCGCCCGGAGCTCGATGTCCTTGAAGCGATCGAAGCCGACGTCCGCGCCGCCCGGGGCCTTGAACTCGGACCCGAGCATCTCGCCCTGCCCTCGCCGCAGCCGGGCCTGCTCAAAGCCATCGCCTGATCGTCATGCGCCACTGGTTGATCAAATCCGAGCCCGACGTTTTCAGCATCGATGACCTCGCCAAGGTCGAACGCGAGCCGTGGAGCGGCGTCCGGAACTATCAGGCACGGAATTTCATGTGGAAGGAAATGAAACCCGGCGACCTCGCCCTGTTTTACCACTCGAACGCCAAGCCGCCCGGCGTGACCGGCATCGCCCGCGTCGTCGGAATCCCCTACCCCGACCCCACCCAGTTCGACGCGAAAAGCGAATATCACGACCCTAAGTCGAAGCCGGAAAATCCACGCTGGTGGCTCACCGATTTCGAATTCGTCGGGAAATTCCCTGAAATGCTGACGCTCGAAGCGATCAAGGCGGACCCGGTGCTTTCCGAAATGATGGTCTGCCAGCGCGGCACCCGGCTCTCGATCAACCCGGTCGATCCCCTGCATTTCAAGCGCGCCTGCAAGCTCGCCGGATGGAAACCTTGATCCGTCCCCGACCTGCGTTTATTTTCGGCAGACAAATCCCGCCACCCGCTCCGGTTTATGGACGAAGACACCCCCATGGCAGCTCTAACAACAGTCTCCGAAGCATCGCCCGCCGCTTCCGCCTGGCGTGAGTGGCTGGAAGAACATGGCCCGAAGCTGTTGCTCTTCGCCCGCCAGCAAACCCGCTCCCATGGAGACGCGGAAGACGTCTTCCAGGACGCCCTCGTCAAGCTGGTGCAAAAAGTCAGCTCGGGCGAGTTCGTCGGCGGGCAGGGAGCTTGGCAGCCCTATCTTTACACCACCATTCGCCGCCTCGCCATCGACCTGAGCCGCCGCGACGACCGCCGCAAACGCCGCGAGGACAATGTCGGAGCCGATGCCGAGACCGGCCAGTTCGACGCATTCAATCCATGGTTCGAGAGCGATTCCTCGGATGACGAGACCCGCGCCCAACTCGAGGAAAGCCTCAAGGAACTGCCACAGAAATTCGCCGAAGTCATCACCATGAAAATCTGGGGCGAGCGCACCTTCGCCGAGATCGGTGAAATTCTCGGAATTTCCCAAAACACGGCGGCCTCGCGGTATCGCTATGGACTTGAGGCTCTCAAGCGTCACCTGGCCAACGCCCGCCGCCGCGGAGACCTTTCCATCTAACATTATCTAGCAAGCCGTCATGACTCCCGACCAACCATCCCTCGAAGCGGACCTTCGCGAACTCCATGCCGCCGTGCTCGACGAAGCCCTGCTCGCACGACTCGAAGCCGCCGCCGACGGGACCTTGACGCGGCTCAGCCCCGGAGAAATCCGTTTTGAGGAGCTGCTCCGCGGATCTTCGCCGGCAATGCTTTCACCCGCATTTTTCGCGACTCTGGAATCCATCGTCCGCGAAGTCCCCTTCCCCGTGGACGAAAAGATCCTGCTGTTCCCGAAGGCCGTTATCCGCGCGCGCCGCCCCCGCCCGATCTGGGGCGCGGCCGCAGCCGTCGCAGTGATCGGCGCCATCACCGCGCTCATGGTCCCCGCGACTAAAAGCCCCGTGAATCCCGCCCGTCAGGTAGCCCAAGCATCGCCGCCTGTCACCAGCGCCGCCAATCCGAATTTCGCTCCCGCCAGTTTCAACCGCGGGCTGAGCGAGGTCCACGATGAGGGAGTCGTCTGGAAATCCAACAACCAGCCGCACACCGTGGTCCGCGTCGTTTACAAGGACTTGATCACGATCAAGGATGCTAACGGAAGAACCTTCCAGGTCGAGCAACCGCGCGTCGAATACATGCTGGTCCCCGCTAAAACCGATTGAGCCGGAAATTTTCAAACAAAAATCCAGGGTGACCTCGATTCCAGTCAACTAGCCATGAAGACTCACAAATTGCCATTCGTCACCGCCGCGTTCGCCGCTTTGACCATGCCGGCCTTCGCTCTCGAAGCGCCCGAGGATGACGCGCCGCCACCAGCCGTCGCGGAAAAAAAGGACGCCAAACTACCCGAGATCAAACTTCAAGCCGAGGACATGCCCGCGCCAAAAGCGCAAACCGCCTTCCTCGGCGTCGTCTCCGGCGATGTCCCGGAAATGCTCGCCGACCATCTCGATCTGAAGCCCGGCGAGGGGGTCTTGGTTAGATCGTTGGTCCCCGACGGCCCGGCCGCCAAATCCGGAATCACCGCCAACGACGTGATCCTCCGGGTCGCCGGCCGGGAAATCGGATCGGCGGCGGCGATTTCGGAGGAAATCGCGACCCACCAACCGGGCGACACCATCGCCATCGATCTCATCCACAAGGGCAAATCTACCAAGCTCGATGTCACCTTGGGCATCAGGCCCGCCGCGATCGCCGGCTTGGAGCCACAACAACTCGATCCGCGCAACCTCGACGGCCTGCCGAAGGAACTGGCCGACCGAATCCGTCAGGCCATCGAGGGCAACCTCGGCGCAATGGATCTCAATCTCGGAGACCAAGGGCTACAAATGGAGGACGCCCTGCGCGACATGAAAAAGCGCATGGAGGGAGCCATGGGCAAAAATTTCCTGCCGCCGGAAGCCGCTAACGGGCAACCACAAATCCAAGGCGCCGCCACGGTTAGAATGATGGACCAGCAGGGAAGCGTGGAAGTAAAATCCAAGGATGGCGGCAAGGAAGTGACGATCCGCGACCAGCAGGACAACATCACCTGGAGCGGCCCGTGGGACACCGCCCAGGACCGGGCCGCGGCTCCCGACGACGTGCGCCAGCGGGTGCAAAGCCTCAATCTCGACACCCATTTCAACGGCAACGGCCTGAGGCTGCAAATGGGGCCGGGCGCCCAACCGGGCTTCCCCGACAACTGACCACACAACATTTTTTCATGGAGATGGGTTCACACCCGCGTTCGGCAAGTGTCCGGGCGCGGGTGTGTTTTTCCCGGCCACGGCCCTGCCAGGGTCGGAATATCAGCGCATGACACGAACCCGGTAGAACCGCTTCATTACGTTGGAGATGGTCGGATCGTTGACCTGCACAACGCCGGGGGGTGCGCGGGTGAGATTCGCGGCGAGCACCGTCCATTCGGAGGAGGGATAGTCACCGTCACTTTTCTTGAACGCGTATCACAAGCCTTGTGACGCGCGTCGAAACCCCCGTTACGCGATGTCAGAACCCCCGTTACGCGATGTCAGAACCCGCGTTACGCGATGTCAGAACCGGCGTCACGCGATGTACGGACCCCCGTTACGCGTGGAACGATTGCCTGTTCCCGATGTACGGACCCCCGTTACGCGTGGAACGGGTGCTTGTTCCCGATGTACGGACCCCCGTTACGCGTGGAACGAGTGCCTGTGCACGATGTCAGACACCCCGTTACGCCATGTCCGGGTGCTTGTGCGCCAGGTAACGCCCACCTGGCGGGGAGGAAAAGCGCCGCAACCGGCCTCCCCGTGTCAGAAGTCACGAATGTCTGACATCGTGCATGGACTGCGATTGACGCGCCCCTTAAGGAGGCACCACACTCCTGTGGTGCAGGCGGCTGCGAAATCACGGGAAAGCGCGAAAGCTCTTCCCCGTGCCCCCATCCGCCCTGCGACCGGAGCGTCACAGCTTCCCTCCTCTTATGAAATCACCCGCAGTTTACACCCCGCTCATCTCCCTCGTCGCCTGGGGCTTCCTTGCCGCGACCGGCTATGCGGCGGATCCACTGGTGGCGCTTCGCGGCTGCAAATTCATCCCTAACGAATGGGCGGATGGTGACAGCTTCGAAATCCAAGCGGTAGATGGGGTCCACCACACGCTCCGCCTCTATGGCGGGGACTGCATCGAGTGGCATGTCAACGACGAGAACGACGCCCGCCGGCTGCGCGAGCAACGACGCTATTTCGGGATCGCGGAATACGGCGGCTCACCGCAAGCATCCATTGATGCCGCCAAAGCCGCCGGCAAGAGCGCCGCCCAAGAAACCGCCCGCGCCCTTTCAAAGCCATTCACCGTCCACACCGCCTTCGCCGATGCCCGGGGTGACGGCAAACACAAGCGCATCTATGCGTTTGTCACCACCGCTGATGGGCAGGATCTGACGGAACGCCTGGTCAAAATGGGCCTCGCACGCGCTTTCGGCGTCTATCGCGAAACGCCGACCGCCAAGTCGGCGAAGGATTATCAGGAAAATCTCCGCGATGCGGAACTCATCGCCGCCAAAGCCGCTTCCGGTGCCTGGGCCAAAACCAACTGGGACAAGCTCTCCGCCGAACGTCAGGAACAACGAAAGGAGGACTCGGAACTCAGCCTGGCTGCGGGAACCGGCAAATCTTCCAAGGTCTTCAAAATCAATCCCAACACCGCCGCCCGCGACGAGCTGATGAAGCTCCCCGGCGTCGGCGAGGTCACTGCCAACCGGATCATCGCCGGGCGTCCCTACAGAAAAGCGGCCGATCTGCTCAAGGTGGAGGGCTTCGGCACGAAAACCCTGGAACGTCTCATGCCTTATCTTCAGCTTCATTAGAAAAGAGCCATGCCCGGATCTTCTCACAAAATTACCCCCAGATTCTGGCTGGCAGAGGCTGTGATCGTCATTCTGGCGCTGGTCGCGTTTAGAAAAGGCAATCCGTATTCCTTCTACATCTTCCTGCGTTGGATGGCCTGCCCGCTCTTCGGATGGATCGCTTGGAAGGCTTTCTCGAAGCCGGGCGGCACCGCGCTAGTCGTCGTATCCGTCTCACTGGCAATACTTTACAATCCTCTCTTCCGTGTCGGGATGAGCCGGGACAACTGGGAGCTTGTGAATATCGTCATGATCGCCGTCGCGATCTGGTCCGCCCTCTTCTCCATCAAAGCCGCGAGGCTTGAGTGATGCGGTGACCCAACGACTGGCAGGATCTATTGTATCCCGGAGAATTCCCCCCGGCAAATAAGGCGCGCAAAAGGCTGAGATTCGGCTAGACCGCTTGCCCGATTCCTTTCATGGTCACCCATTCCTAAGTCCTGAACAGGGTTTCCATCAGCCTCTCCGCTCGTCGAAAAACCTCCAAGTCACCTCCCCGCTATTCACAATGAACCTCATCGATGCCGTCGAATTTTCGTATCGTCTCACCTTCAGTCGTTTTGATTTTGCAGCTTGGGTTTGGGCAACTTT
>CAMDLP010000021.1 GCA_945901795.1 Akkermansia muciniphila
TCCTTCCACAAGGCGGAGACGAGCACGGGGAAGCCGTGGGGCGAGGCTTTGACCTGATCGAGCAGTTTCTTGAAGCCGTCCTCGGGCAGCAGGCCGATGTCTTCGGCGAACATGGTGAAGAGGCAGCGCTGGAGGAATCCGGCGATGACGCGCGGGTCGTGTTTGTCGGCTTCGAGGGACTTGGCGAGCTTGGCGAGGCGGCCGGCGATATCGCGGGTGACCTCGGCGGCTTTTTTGGAGGGGTCTAACGAATACGGATCGGTCCAGATGGCGCGGAGGGTGGCGCGGTGCTTTTCCTGGCGGAGATCGGTGAGGAGGATGCGGTGGTTTTTCGGGTCCGGGAAGCGCTCGTAGTGGCCGCCGGTGCCGGAGAACTCGGCGTAGAGATCGATGCTGTGGCCGACGTCGCAAACGATGAGAAACGGCGGGCGGCCCTCGGCGACGGGGAGCGAGGTGATGTAGCCGCGGCCTTGGTGGAAGGCGCGTTCGAGGGCGCGTTCGAGGGCGCGGTCGAAGGCGGCGGTGCCGCGCTTGCCGTGGCCGGATTTGGAGGGAAGAGAGGGCGGCGACAGGATGTCACCGCCACTTTCGGAGGAGACGCCTTGTTTCGTTTCGAGGACGAAGTGGCGGGACTTGTAGAGGTCGATGTAGTTGGTGACGGATGAGCCGTCGGGGTTCACGCGGCTGATGGCGCGGTCGAAGACGTAGAGGTTTTTCGCGGGATCGGGGGAGGTGGGATCGGGGCGCGGGACTTCGAGGATGTCGCAGAGTTCGGAGAGGAACATCTGGTAATTCGCGCGCTCGGCGGCGCCGGAGTTTTCCCAGCGGGAGATGAAGGATTCGATGGCGTCCGGCGGCATGGGGCGGAGTCTAGCGGATGGAGGCGGTGGGGGAAGTTGAATCTGGCAGGTGCGGAAACGAGCCTTGCACCTGCGGGAAAGGGCTCAGGCGTGGGGCAGGTTCGGCTGCTCGACGGCTTCGGAGAGGTCGCCGTGGACGCCGCGGGTGATGATGTCGCGGGTGGCTTCGCCGAGGTAGTCGTGGAGCAGTTTCGAAAGTTCGAGGAATTCCGGCCAGAGCACTTGGTTGATGAACGCGTTGGTGGTGCGGAGCATGACGGTGCTGTGGCGCTGGCGGTATTGCCGGTAGGGAGCGAGCCCGTGGCGGCGGGCGAGGGCAAGGAAGATCTGCCGCTTCCACGGGTCCTGGAGGCTGAACTGAAACTCGCTGGTGGCTTCCGGAACCGCGGCGAGCTGGGCTTTGAGTCGTTGCAATGCGCTGGCGGCGGCATTCATTTCTCCGGCGAACTCGCTGCCGGTGAAGAGGGCTTCGACTTTGCGGATCTTGGCGATGATTTCGTCGCGGGTCATGAGGAGGGGAAGAGATTTTGGATTTTGAATTTTGGATTTTCTAATCCAGCGGCGAGAGCAGGTGGGAGAGGGTTTCGGCGTCGATTTTGAGCTTGCTGGTTTCGTCGGAGAGGAGGGCTTCGACGAGGGCGGACTTGTGTTTCTGGAGGTCGAGGATGCGGTCCTCGATGGTGCCGCGGCAGACGAGCTTGTGGACGAAGACGGGCTTGGTCTGGCCGATGCGATGGGCGCGGTCGGTGGCCTGGTTCTCGGCGGCGGGGTTCCACCAGGGGTCGTAGTGGATGACGGTGTCGGCGGCGGTGAGGTTGAGGCCGGTGCCGCCGGCTTTGAGCGAGATGAGGAAGACGGGGGTCTCACCTTGCTGGAATTTTCGGACCAGCGAGGCGCGGTCCTGGGTCTGGCCGGTGAGTTTCAGATAGGGGATTTTTTCCTTTTCCAAGTGCTCCTCGATGAGGGCGAGCATGGAGGTGAAGGTGGAGAATAACAGGATGCGGCGGCCTTCCTCGATGAGGGTGGGGAGCAGCTCGGCGGTGAGGTAGTCGAGCTTGGCGGACTCGGTGACTTTCTGCGCGGCGGGCGACTTGAGAAGCTGCGGGTGGCAGCAGATCTGGCGGAGCTTGAGCAGGGCGTCGAGGACGATGATGTGGGACTTGGCGAGGCCCTTGTCGGCGATGGCGTCGCGGACGCGCTTGTCCATGGCGGCGCGGACGGATTCGTAGAGGTCGGTCTGTTTTTTGGATAGATCGATGCCGTGGATGATCTCGGTTTTGGCGGGGAGCTCGGTGGCGACCTGGTCCTTGGTGCGGCGGAGGATGAGTGGGGAGATGCGGCGGTTGAGGGCGAGCTGTGCATCCCCGGAGCGGTCGCGCTCGATGGGGCGGCGGAGGTGGGTGTTGAAGGTTTTCTCGTCGGATAGAAATCCGGGCATCAGGAAACGCATCAGGCTCCAGAGCTCGCCGAGGTGGTTTTCCATGGGCGTGCCGGAGAGACAAACGCGGTGGGCTGCCTTGAGTTTACAGGCGTTTTGGGCGGCGAGGGCTTTGGGGTTTTTGATGTATTGGGCCTCGTCGAGGACGACGAGGTGCCAGTCTTGTTTCGAGAGTTGTTCGAAGTCGCGGGTGAGGAGCGGATAGGAGGTGAGGACGACGTCGGCCTTTTTGATGTTGCCGAACTCGGCGGCGCGCTCCAGTCCCTGGAGGACGAGCACCTTGAGCTTGGGAGTGAATTTCGCGGCTTCGTCCGCCCAGTTAGGAACGACTGAGGTGGGGGCGATGACGAGCGATGGCAGGCCGGGATTTTTCGCGCGCTCGGCGGCGAGGTGGGCGAGGGTCTGGACGGTTTTGCCGAGGCCCATGTCGTCGGCGAGGATGCCGTGGAGGCCGTGGGCGGCGAGGAACTGGAGCCAGCGGAAACCTTCCGCCTGATAGGGGCGGAGCTCGGCGCGGACTGTTTTGGGGACCTGCGCAGGCGGAAGCTCGGTGATGTTTTTCAGGCTGTGGCCGAGCTTGGCGAGGGCGCGGGTGGTCTCGGAGGAATCGATAGCGAGGGTGTCGGCGACGCCGGCGGCGGCGAGGCGGTCCATTCGGATAGGTCCGTCGCCTGAAACATTGCCGTGGAAGAGGTGGCGGACTTGATCGACGATTTCGAGCAGGCGGCGGGCGGGAAAGCGGATGAATCCGTCCTCGGGATTTTCGCAGGGGAGGGTGATGAACTCGGGGAGTTCCGGCGTGTCGGCAGGCGGGAAATCCTGGCGGATGGCGTCGGCGATGATGGGGATGAGGCTGAGTTTTTTACCGCCGAGCTCGAAGGAGATGTCGAAGCGGAACCAGTCGATGCCGTGGTCGGGATCGGCCTCGATGGCGGGGAAGAATTCGCTGGCGTCGTGGGCGGTGAGGCCGGCCTTGGGGTCGATCTCGATGGTCCATCCGGCGTCGCGGAGGTTCTGCATTTCCTGGCATTCCAACAGATTCAGCCACGCGAGTTGCGGGGTGGGCAGGGGCACGGCGGGGACGCAGGAATAGAGCGCGGCGGTGTCGAGATACACGGGCGCGACGATTTCCGATAGGGCGATGAAGCCGACTTTCATCAGCCGCCTGGCCAGGGTGTGCTCGGCTTTGAAATCGCGGGGCCAGACGACGCGCTTGCCGCCGCAGATCTCGGCGTGGCTCTCGACCTGGCCCTTGGCGAGCGGCGAGAGCGGCGGGCTGTCTGTGTAGCGGAATGAAAGCTGGCCGATGGTGAGTGTCTGCTGATCCCACTTGCCGCCGAGGACGCGGGAATGGACGCGGAGGTGGGGCTGCGGCGACGAGGCGGGGCGGCTCTCGGTTTCCACCTTGACCGGCGCGGGCAGGGCGGCGGCGGAAATGGCGGAAAAGCGGGTGGAGACGGCGGCGAGATTGTTCGGGGAGATGGAGGGTCCGTTTTGCCAGGCGGCGAGCACCGCGCCTGGGAGTTCGCTCTCGAGCAGGCCGAGGGTGGCGGTGGCGGCATCGAAATACCGCGGCGGCTGAGTGGGGAGGATGATGAGATCGGGGTTTTCACAACGCAGCACCGGCCGGGCGCTGCCATCCTGCGAGGTCTCCCAGGTGGCATCCACCGCCACCGTCGGACCGAGTGAGACCGGGCGGTAGTCCGCCGAATGTTTCGTCCGGTAGGACTCGATTCCGTAAAACAAGCGCTCGGTGGCGTGCGCGGCGGCGAGGATGTCGTCCCAACCCGAACCTTGCAGCGGCATGTCGTTCCAGAGATGGAGCTTGCGGTAGCGCTGGTGATAGAGAGAGGCGATGACGAGGTCCTCGCGCGCCATGTATTTCGGCGGCTTCGAGGGGTCGGCGTTGGCGCGGGAGTCGGAAATGGTCACGCCGCCGTTTTTCTGGCGGGTGCCGACGCGCATGACGAAGTTGAGCTTCGCGCCTTCGCGATAGAGCGGCTGCTCGAGGCAGTAGGCGAGGAAGCGGTTGTCGGGCTTGGCGACTGGCGCGCCGGCTATGGCGCGACCGGCTTCGGCGGCTTTTTCAATTTCTCTGAGCCACTCGCGAAGCTCGGGCGCGAACTGCGGCATACCGCTGCCGAAAACATTGCCGCTGCCCTTGGCGAGCTGGAACGACATCAGGGAAAGCAGCGCGGCGGCGTGCTTGCAGTTGAACCCCACCGGGCAGGAACACTCGGGCTCGGCGCTCCAAAAACCCCGCTTCTCGCGGAACAGGATGTCGACCAGATAGGGCATCGGCGAGGTGCCGTGGACCGAGGCGCTAACGAAAACGCCGCGCCCGTCCGGATCCTGGGCGACCTCGATCTGTCGGATGATCCGCTCGGAAATATAGACCTTGCTCCGCAGCAAGGTGGTCGGGTTGAAATCATGCTGCCATTGATCCGCAACGATCCATTCACATAGACCCGGGATTTGGTTGAAAAGGGAGAGGTCGAGCGACATCGCGGGTGACCATCAGCGGTGATGGCCCGGACCGTCAATACCCGACCCATCGTTGCGACCGACAAATCCGGTTGTCATCGGCATTCTCGATTGATACGTTCCGCCAAAACCCGTGCCGACTGCCGATCCAACGTCCCTCTCCTTTCGAGCACCCGCCTTTTTGCGGCGGGCATTTGCGGTCGTGACGGTGCTGGTCATGGCGACCGGACCGGCACACTCCGCCGCGCCGGCGACTGGCTGGGATGTCGCGAAAATCGAGGGCCGCGAGTATGTTTCCGTAGAGAGCATCAAGCGGTTTTACAATTTTGCCAAAATGACCCGCTTGGGTGCCTCGGTGGTTCTTGAGAACGCCAAGGTTGAAATGAAGCTTAAAGTCGGTGGCAACGAGTGCCTGATGAATAACGTCAAATTCATCTTCAGCCATCCGACCTCCACGGTGGGTGAGAAAATTTACGTCTCGCGCATCGATCTCGCGAAATTGATCGATCCGGTGCTGCGCCCGAATTTCATCCAGAACGCCGGCGAGTTCCGGACGGTGGTGCTGGACCCCGGTCACGGCGGCAAAGACCCCGGTGCCACCAACCCCTTCGGCGCCGAGGCGACCTACAATCTCAAGGTCGCCGGACTCGTGAAAAAGCAACTTGAGGCGAAGGGCTTCAAGGTGGTGATGACCCGCCAGAGCAACGTGTTTCTATCGCTTCAGGAGCGCGTGGATTTCGCCAACGCGATCAAGGAACGAGCGATTTATATCAGCATCCATTTCAATTCGGGCGGCGCTTCGGCCCGCGGCATCGAGACTTTCACGCTCTCGCCGCCCGGTGTGCCCCACTACGACGCCAACTTCAAGGCCGCCGACTTGCAAACCCGCGCGGGAAACGAGCATGACTCCGCGAACATCGCGCTCGCCACATCCGTCCACGGCTCGATCCTCCGGCGGCTCGGCACGAACACGCTCGACCGCGGAATCAAGCGCGCCCGCTTTAGCGTGCTCTCCGGAGTGCGCCATCCCGCCATCCTGCTCGAAGGCGGCTTCATGAGTCATTCCTACGAAGCCCGCTTGATCGAGAACGAGGCCTATCAGAACGCCCTCGCAGCCGGTGTCGTCGATGCCATCGCCAAATACCGATTCGCCGTCAGCACCAAGCCGGCCGCCGCGCAGCGGAACTGATCCTTGTTAGCGGCAGTCCGCGCCGAGGATCGCCTCGGTCATCCGCAGCGCTTCTACATTCGGCCTGACGGAATGCACCCGGTGCAGCATGACTCCTTTCTCACGAGCGTTGGAAGTGATGGCGACGGTCGGCCACTCGCGGTCGTCGAGATTGTCGGTTTCGAGAATCCGGCCGATGAAAGATTTTCGCGAGACGCCTAGCAGGATTGGCCGTCCGGCCACGGAAATTTCCCCGAGCGTGCGGAGCAGCGCGAGGTTGTGGTCCAGGGATTTCCCGAAGCCGATGCCCGGATCGAAACACAGCGCGGCCGGGTCCATCCCGGCCGCCGTGAGCGTCTCAAAACGCTCCGCGAAAAACGCCTTCACCTCCGCGACCACGTCCGCATACCGCGGAGCCGCCTGCATCGTTTGCGGACTGCCCTGCATGTGCATCACCACCACGCCGCAGCCGCTGGCCGCGCAGATTTCGGCCATTTCGGCATCCGCCAGCAGCCCGCTCACGTCGTTGACGATGTCCGCTCCGGCGGCGAGCGCGGCCTTGGCGACGGACGCCTTCGTCGTATCGATGGAAATCAGTCCGTCCCACTCCGCCCGCAGCGCCGCGACCACCGGCACCGTGCGGGCGACTTCCTCCGCCGCCGAGACCGGCACCGCGCCGGGGCGCGTGGATTCGCCGCCGATGTCGATGAGCCCCGCGCCCTCGGCGATCATCCGGCGGGCGTGGTCCAGCGCGGTTTCGATCCCGAAATGGTCGCCGCCGTCCGAGAACGAATCCGGCGTGACGTTCAAAATCCCCATCGCCTGCGCCTGATGGGTGAGATCGAGCGTGGCGCGTCGTGTTTTCCAAATCATCGGTGAATTGGCGGCTTGCGGCGTCCGCCTGAGGGCTCTACTTTGCGCCCCATGAACCCGCTGGCAACTTGGAAAATCCGCGCGATCGCCGCAGGGCTTTTCGTTTCACTTCCCTGCCACGCCAACGATGCCGCGGCAGTCGATGGGCCGAACGTCCGCTGCATGAAGCACGAGGACGGCTCGCGCGCGGTGTTCACCCGCAGCCCCGACAGCCGGACCCTGACGAAAAAGACCTTCACAGCTAACGGGAAGCTCTGCATGGTGACCACTTACAAGATGGATTCAAACGCCAACCCGCTCGGCTGCAAAATCCGCGACGGCCAGAACAACGAGATGTTCAAAGTCAGCTACGGCTACCACAAGGTGACCGGCCTGCTCGTCGAGGAGCTCATGTTCGACTCGCGAGTGCGGCGTCTCAATCCGGCTAACGGCAAGGAGCTGCCGGTGCAAAGGATCGTTTATCTCTACGATGCGGAAGGCAAACGCAGCGCGCCGATTGTTTTCAACCTACTGCCCGGAAAAACTTTCGAGCAGGTCTTCGGCGTCAAATCCTCCGCGCTGGAGTCGAATCCCTTCAAGTAAGCCGTGGCCAAGCCCCAGACCTTGCTTCCCTGGCTCCTCGGCGGAGTCATCGCCGTGGCTGGCATCCTCCAGGGCCTTCACTGGCGCTCGTCCGGAAACTCCGCGGATCTAGCAGAACTTGAGAACCAGCTGCGCATCACCGCCGAGGAAAACGAGATGCTCCGGCGCGAGAACGAGTCGCTCCGCTCGCTCGCGCAGGGCGGCGGCGAGCTCGCAGTGCCGCAGGAATTCATCGACCGCGCCGAGAAGGAGTTCGGCCTGCGCTTTCTATCAAGTCCCGTCGTCCACCGCCTCGCCGGCGAGGAGCTCCGCGGCCGGATCATGGCGGCCATCGAGAGCCGTTACGGCCCGTCCGGCATCGACGACCGCCAGGAGGCCTACCAACTCATCGGCTGGCTGCGTCCGGATGACGACCTGCTCTCCCAGCTCGCGGCCGTCCGCGCGGTCGGGGCTTTGGCGTGGTTCGACGACGTCACCGGCGAGGGCTGGGTGACTGACCGCTTCGATTTGAAAAACATTCCGGACCAGGCCGCGCTCGTCCGCCTGCTCGCCCGCGTCCTTCTCCACCAGCATTTTCCGCCCGCTCCGGCTTACCCCGGCGATGACGCGGCGCGCGCCCGTGAAGCGCTCCACCAAGGTGCCGCCGCCGGTTCCGAGGCGCGGTTCTACGCGATGAGCGCCCGCACTATCGGCTTCATGCCGATGAAAGAAAATACCGAGGCTGTGCAGCTTCTCGCCAGTCTTTCCCCGTTTCTCCAAGGCCTAACCACCTTTCCCGCTTCAGAGGGCAAGGGGCTTGCTGACACCCTGCACGTGCAAGGCAACGACAAGTTCCAAGCCGCGTTCCACAATCCGCCGCAGACGACCCGCGCGATTTTTTTCCCAGGTGAGCCCGCTGCCGAGCCGAAAGCTCTCGATCTGCCAGCCGTTCCCGAAGAACCTTTTCTAACGGAATCCGCTGGTCTGCTAGGCCTGCGCCTGTGGCTCGAACCGCTCGGCGCGGCTGAAATCGCGGCTTGTTGGAAAAACGATCGCTACGTCCTGTTTCCCGACGGCGAGGCCTCGTCCGCCGTGCTCTGGGACATCGAGTTGGAAAACGCCGGAGCCGCGGACAAGCTCCAGGCCATCGCCGCCGTCATCGCCGCCCGGCAGGAAAAGCGGCATGTAAAAGTGAGCCGGCCATCGCCGACCCGCGTCCGTTTCCTCAACACCTTCGAGGCCGCCACCGCCGCCAGCCTCGGGTCCAAATAGTTTCATGATCGCCAAACGAATCATCTTCGAAGGCCGCGTCCAGGGCGTCGGTTTCCGCTACACCGTCAAGGATCTTTCGCGCGGCTTCGACGTCTGCGGCTGGGTGAGAAATCTAGCGGACGGCAGCGTCGAGCTGCAAGTCATGGGCGAGGAAGACGAGGTGGAATCCTTCATCAAGGAAATCGCCGAGGAGTCCACTGTCGCCCATCACATCAAGAACCTGACCGCGGAAAAAATCCCGCTGTTGGAAAACGGTTCAGGTTTCCGCATCGAGCGTTAAACCTGTCCCGGCTCGGGAGCGGCGTCGAGGGGTGCTTCTTCAGGCTCGCGCCGTTCCACCGCCCGGATCAGCCCGAGGTAGGAAATCGTGCCGACCAGATAGAGCGCGGCGGTGATCAGGAAAATCTGCCAGTAGGGGAGTTGGTGGGCGCGCAGGTTTTCAAACATCCGCGCGGCAAGCCACCACGAGCCGCTCCAGATCGCGCCGTTGCAGGCGCTCATCAGCTCGCGGTTGCGCTCGCCCACGTAGGACATCGAGAGCTCGCTGGTGGAGGGGCCCGCCATGTTCATCAGCGGCTGGCGGAAGATGAAAAACACGATCGCGACGGGCAGCGCCCAGCTGGCGTGTTTCCACAATTCGGTCAGGCCCATCAGCGCGAGCATGACCACGGCGGCGGATTGCACGCCGAGGATGACCCCGCGCCAGCCGAGGCGGCGGCGCACTTCCGGGACGACCAATCCGGCGACGAACGCCAGGACGTAACTGATGGAGCCGAAGGCGGAGTAGCTCGCCGGGTCGAGGTGATAGACATTGCTGAAAAATAGGTTGAGGAACTGGATGCTCAGTCCGGCTCCCGTCGCGATGCAGAGCGTGGGAACCAGCGCGCGCAGCAGCACGGGGAGATCCTCGCGGTGGACGTGCAGCCAGTGGCGGCTGGATTTTTCCGCCGGCACCGGGTCCGGGAGGCGGGCGTAAAGGAACGGCGCGCCGAATCCGAAAATCGTTAGGAGGAGCAGTGTCGAGTATTCGTCGAAGACCAGGTGGACACTCCCGAGATGAAATTGGCCGATGCCCTGGAGGACGCTGGCGAGGACGCCGCCGCAGATGCTGGCCGCTCCCCAGGTGGCGAACAGCAGGCTCAACGCCTCGCTTGATTGATGGGGCGGGGTGATCCGAAGCATCATCGGCAGGCTGGCGACGTTGAGAAGCAGGCCGGCGAAGCCCATGGCGATAAACAGGAACGGGGCCGCGGCCATCGCGCCGAATTGCACGGCTTCCAGCATTGCCAGCGCGGTGAGTGGAAATGCGATCGCCCCGATGATGAGCGGTTTGCGCAGCGGCCGCCCGCGCAGCCAAAGGCCGGCGGGCAGGGCGAGGAAAAAAGTTGCTAGAAACCGGTGGGACGTGAGCGCCGCGATCGCCGGATCATCAAGCCCGCGCGCTTTCAGGAAGAGGTTGAGCAGGAGGAATTGCGACGCGTTGATCAGGTTGATGAGAAACAGTCCGGCGGCGAATTGCAGGACGTGCTTCGGCAGGAGCCGGTAGCGGTCCAGCCACGCCGGCATGGTTCGGTTAGCGTGCACCTGCTTCCTTGAGCTTAGCGATGGCTTCGTCGAGCCGCTGGCGGGTGGCGGCGAGTTGCGCGTCGAGGGCGCGGAGTTTTTCGTCGCGGGCGGCGATGGCGGCTTCCCAGGTTCTCAGCTGCTCGCGGGCGGCGGTGATTTCCGTTTCAAGGCCGGCGGCTTGCGCCGTTTTTTCCTCCATTAATCTGTCGGATGCCTCGGCGGCTTTTTGGGTGGCTTCGATGGATTCCTTGAGCACGGCGATGTCGCGCTCGAGTCCGGCGGCGCGCTTGGTTTCGGCGGCGGCTAGGTCATTGGCGGCATGGAGCTCGGTTTTGAGCTTCGACAGGGATTCGTAGAGGGCGAGTTCCCGCTGCCATTGGATGACGATCACTCCGGTTAGGACGAGGCAGCCGATGGCGTTGAGAATGGGCAGAACGCGGGATTTCACGCTTCAGGGATTGGGAGTTTTCGATTCGAAGCTGACTTTTTCGACGCCGGCGTCGCGGACGGCGTTGAGCACGCCGAGCACTTGCTTGTGGCGCGCTTCGGCATCGGCGGCGATGAGGACGCGGGTTTCGTCCGGCTTGGCCCCGGCTTTCAGGCGGGCGGTGATTTCAGACAGGGTGACGATCTTGCCGTCCCAGGTGGTCACGCCGCTGGCGTCGATGGTGATTTGGAACGGCGGGGTCTTGGTGTCGGCGATGCCGGTGGAGGCCTCCGGCAGGTTGATCGGCACGCGGTGGAGCTGGGTCATGCTGAGGCTCACTAACATGAATGCGGCGAGCAGGAAGAACATGATGTCGATGAGCGGGATGATCTCGATCCGCGCTTCATCGCCCTCGTCGTCGGAGGAGCGGCTGTGGAGTTGGACGGGCATCAGCGCGGGGAGCGGTTGGCGGCGAAGGCTTCCAGGTCTTGGCCGTGTTCCTTGGCGGATTTCACCAGCAGCTCGGTGTGATTGATCCAGCGTTCGAGCGAGCCGCGGAGGACGGCGACGCGCTTGCGGAAAAAGTTATAAGGAAGCAGGCACATGATGGCGATGGCGATGCCGCAGGCGGTGGCGATGAGCGCCTCGCCGATGCCGCCGGAGACCTTGCTGGCGGCGAGTTGCTCGTCTCCCACGAACGAGAACGAGCCCATGATTCCCACGACGGTGCCGAACAATCCGAGTAGCGGCGCGAGCGTGATGAGTGTGCTGAGAACCCACATGCGGGCTTCGGATTTCTCGATGAGATGGGTGGCGTGAAGCTGCATGGCGGCGAGCATCGAGGTGTGCGCGTGGGTCATGCCCTCGTTGAGGTTTGCTAGAAACGGTTCGCCGGTGTTTTTCCCGAGCTCCCATGCGGTGGCGAAATCGCCGGTGCCGATGGCGACGCGGGCTTGTTCCTGTTGGTCCGGCTGGAGCGTGGCTTGCAGGCGGAGCCACCAGACCACGCGGTCGAGGACGACGCAGAGGGCGAGGAAAAAGGTAGCGAGGATGGGCCACATGACCCAGCCGCCCTTGATGAATGTTTCGACGACGATGTTAGCGAGCACGGTGATTTTCAGCGGAGTTGGAAAACGATGGGGCGCTGGAGCTTCATGACCCCGCCGGCGGGGAATGTCCAGCGGCGGACGGTGCGGACGGCCTCGGAATCGAGCAGCGGCCAGCCGGACGAGGATTTCGGATAGGCGGAGATGACGCGGCCGGAGGCGTCGACGGTGAACTCGATGACGACGGTGCCGGTCTGGCCGGCGCGCTTGGCCTGCGCGGGGTAGCTGGGTTTGGGCATGCGGCCCTGGGCGAGGCGGGAGGAATCGGACGCGCCGGGGTTTCCGGTGCCCGGGGCTCCGCCGGGTTTTGCGGTGGAAGTGGGTTTCCCGGGCTGGGTCGGCCGGGGCCTGGTTTGCGCCTGGACCGGAGCGGGGGAGGGGGATGGTTTCGCCGCGGGCCGGGGAATTTCCGGAATCTCGGGCAAGGGTGCGAACTCGGCGATTTCCGGCAGCTCGGGCGGCGCGGGTAGGATCTCCGCCGGAGCTTCGGTGGCCGCGGCCGGGGTGGTTGTGGGGATTTCCTCGGCGGCTTCCGCTTCGCCGAGGGTGAAATCTTCCGGGACCGGGTGGATCTCTTCTGCCGTTTTCACGGCGACGGGAGCACCCCGGAAACCCGGAACCACCAGCGCCACGGTGCCGAACGCCGCCACGCTCAGCCAGCAGGCGAGCGTGCCGATATTGAGGGCGTGGAAAAGGGCGGTCATGGCAGCGAGCGGAAACTAGGGCGGGTCCGGCAAGAAAACAATCCCCGCGGCGGGCCGCGTCAAAATCGGGATCAGAACTCGAAGGATGCGCCGATGTAGCAGTTGCGGCCGTTGGCGGGATCGATCCCGTCATTGCGGACGCGGGCGAAGTAGCTTTCGTCGAAGAGGTTGTTGATTCCGCCGATCAGGCGGACGTTGTCATGGATTTTGTATTCCGCGGTGAGGTCCCAGACCATGTAGGCGGGCACGGCGTATGGGGCGTCGTTGCTGTCGTTGGCGAAATGGTCGTCCAGGAAGGTGCCGCCGAGGGTGATCTTGAGCTTGTCCTGATAGTTGTAGTTCAGGCCGGTGCGGAGGATGAAATCCGGGGCGTATTGCGGCGTCTTGCCGTCGCTCGGGCCGCTGGTGAACTCCGCATCCAGCAGCGTGCCGTTCACATACCAGTCGAGCGAGCCGTATTGCTCCGTGCCGGCGATGTCGCGGAGCAGGTCGGTGCTGGCGGATAGGTCGATGCCTTTGTGGATGGAGTCGCCGACGTTGGCGGTGGTGTTGCCGAGCGTGCCGATCTGGTCCTTGAAGGAGAGCAGGAAAGCGCTGGCATCGAGCGTGAGCCACTCGTTGGCGCGGGTGCGGTAGCCGAGTTCGTATTCGATGGATTTGCCTTCCTCAAGGTCGTCCGGGACGACTTGTCCGCCGCCGGTGGGCACGGCTTCGCTGAAAATCACCGGGCGATAACCTTGCGAGACGTTGGCGTAAAACGCCGAGTTTTCCGTGTCCTCGTATTCCATGCCCAACCCGCCGAGCAAGATGGAACCATCTTCATCGCGGGTGCGGGTGGCCAGCGCGGGATCGATGAAACGCGTGTTCACATCCTGGCTGAACGTTTCGACCCGCAATCCGGGAGTGATGGAGAATTTCCCAAACGCAAAACGGTTTTCCACGAACACCGGCAGATAGAGAACCTCGCGGTCCGAAACGCGGGCGAGCCTGCCGGACGAGGCGGAAGGCGAACTGCCCACCTCGTCGGTGCGCGGGGAGTCGACATGATAGATCTGGATGCCGGTGCTCAGCGTGTGCTGGGCCTGGCTGCCCCAGTTCAGCCGGTAACGGGCGTCGAGACCGAGGGTTTCGAAATTTTGATCCTCGATCTGGTTGGTGGTTTTTGTGGGGAGGGTGCCGAATCCGCCGCCCTGCTGGCGCTTGCTGAAGCGGGTGTAGTCGGTCCACCAGGCGCTGGCGGTGAAGAAGGAGTCGGGTGTCGGCTCGATCTCGTAGGTCAGTGAGACGGAATCGCGGTCGAGCGAGAGTTCGTCGTGAAGGCGGGTGGCTTTGAGGCTGCCGGAGTTGAAATCGGCGACGGAGAGGCCGCCGGGTTCGCCGTGGTTTTCCTCGTAGGTGTCGGCGTTGAGGATGATTTTCCCGCCGTTATCGAGGGAGTAGAGCAGCTTGATCGCGCCGTTGTTGAGATCGTAGTCGCTGTTGGCGGAGCGGAATCCCTCGCTCTCGCGGTGGTTGAAATAGAGGTAGTAGCCGAGTTTGCCGACGGTGCCGTCCGTTGAGGAAAAGGTGGAGTAGAGATCGTCGCTGCCGACGACGTGCTGGGTGCGGAGCGAGAACGGCTTGTCGGTGCGCGGGCGGTGGGTGATGTAATTCAGCGCGCCACCGGGTTGCGGGCCGTGTTGCAGGGCGGCACCGCCGTGGAGGAATTCGATCCGGTCCACGGTGTCGAGCGGCGGGGTGTAGTAGGCTTCCGGATAGCCGAATTGGTCGGCGTGGATCGGGATTCCGTCGCGCAGCATCTGGGTGAACTGCGCGCGGTGCGGATTGAGCCCGCGGTAGCCGAGACTGACTAGCGGCGAGGATTCCTCGGCGAGCAGCAGGCCGGGAGTTTGGGAAAGCGCTTGGCGGTAGTTGTTGCCGACGATCCGCGCCTGGGCATCCAGATCGATGACCGCAGTCTTCTTGCCGGCGAAGATCGCGGCACCGGCCACGTCGGGAAGCCAGCCCTGCTGATTGGTCTCGTCGGACTCGGATTCTGCGGTGACCACCATCGCGTCCAAAGTTTTGAGGGCATCTTGCGCTGCTGCGCTGATGGAGAGTGACATGCCGACGGCGGAGATGACGGCAACGAGGCGGGCGGATGATAGTCTTTTCATGGGTCGATTAATAATGAGACGCGTTCTCAATAAGCGCCGGACGAGAAAAGCCTGCCCGGAGGGATCGCGTCAATCATAAATCTCGTGAAAAAAGCCCGACGGCTTGGGAGCGAGCGGCGAAAGGGCGGAAAAGTGAGTGGTATCCGCGATGGACGTTTGGCGCGGGATAGGGCAACAAGCGCGCCGCTTCATGTCCGCTCTCCTCTCTGCCAACGAAATTCGCCTGACCTACGGTTATCAAACGCTGCTGGATGGCGTCACTCTGGCCATCGCCGCCGGGGAGAAAGCCGGGATGGTCGGTCGCAACGGCTGCGGGAAGACCTCGCTGCTCAAAATTCTCACCGGCCAGCAAATGGCGGACTCCGGGGAAATCTCCCTGCGCCGTGCCCTCCGCGTGGGCTATCTGCCGCAGGAGTTCGAGCTGGATTCGGAACTCACCGTGCAGGAAAACATCGCCTCGGGCGCGGCCGACATCGTCGAGGCCATCCGTCGCTATGAAAACGGCGAGGGCAGCGACGCCGAGCTCAACGACCTGCTCCACCTCATCGACCACGCCGACGGCTGGAACCTCGACTCCCGGATCAAGGCCGCCTCCACCGCGCTCGGCACGCCGCCGCTCGACGCGATGGTCGGCCCGCTTTCCGGCGGCGAGAAACGCCGGGTCGCGCTTTGCCGCGCGCTCGCCTGCCAGCCGGATCTGCTGCTGCTCGACGAGCCGACCAACCATCTCGACGCCGAGTCGATCCGCTGGCTGGAGGATTATCTGAAGACCTTCCCCGGCGCGGTGATTTTCGTGACGCACGACCGTTACTTCCTCGACGTCATCGCCACGCGGATCATCGAGATCGACCAGGGCCGGGCGTTTTCGCATCCGGGGAATTACACCGCGTTCCTGGAATCCAAGGCGATCCGCCAGCAGATTGCCAGCCAGACCGAGCGCCGCCGCCAGCGGTTCCTGCGCGAGGAGTTAGAGTGGGTTAGGTCCGGCGTCAAGGCGCGGGGCACCAAGCAGCGCACCCGGCTCGACAAGTATTACGAAATCGAAGGCCTCGAAGCGCCGCCCGAGGAGCGGGAAATGGACCTGCTCATCCCGCCGGCTCCGGACTTGGGAAACATCGTCGTCGAGCTGGAAGGCGCGGGCGTGAATGTCGGCTCGGAGAAGTCGCCGCGCTGGTTGTTCCGCAATCTAACTCTCAGTCTGCGCCCCGGCCAGTGCACCGGCATCGTCGGCCGCAACGGCGTGGGCAAGACGACTTTGCTCAAGCTCTGCCTCGGCCAGCTCGATCCGACCGAAGGCACCGCCGTCACCGGCAAGCGGGTGAAGGTGAACTACATCGACCAGACGCGGATGGTGCTCGACGGCACCGGCTCGCTGCTCGACGAGATTTCCGACGGCAACGAGAAGCTGATGTTCGGCAACCAGCCGCTCGGCGCGCGGAACTATCTGCGGCGTTTCCTCTTCGATGACAAGCGCATCAACGAGCGCGTCGATCTTCTATCCGGCGGCGAGCGCGCGCGGTTGATGTTGGCCAAGGTTTTGAAAAACGGCGGCAACGTCATCGTGCTCGACGAGCCGACCAACGACCTCGACCTGCCCTCGCTGCGGATGCTCGAGGAAGCGCTCGCGGTGTTCGACGGCTCGGTGATCGTCGTTTCCCACGACCGCTATTTCCTCGACCGGATCTGCGATCAGATCATCGCCTTCGAGGACGACGGCATCGCGGTGCAGGCGGGAAATTACTCCTACTATCTGGAAAAACGCCAGGCTCGCGAGGCCGCCCAGCGGATCCAGGCGCAAGCCGCCGCGCGGGAGGCCGCCGCCCGCCAGAAAGCTGCCAGCGCCCCAGCCGCCGCTGTGAAAAAAGGCCGCAAGCTCACCTTCAACGAGAAGAACGAGCTCGAAGGCATGGAGACCGCCATCCTTGCCATCGAGCAGGAAACCGAGGCGCTGGAAGCACAACTCCACGATCCGGATTTCCAGTCAAAACGCTTGGCCGAAATCCCCGAGCTAGTCGCAAGACTGGACGCCGACAAAGCGAAAGTCGCCAAGCTCTACACCCGTTGGGAAGAACTCGAAGCCATCCGCGAAGCCGCGGGGGCTTGATCGTGCCGCACTCCGGACTGCGCTGAGCTCTGCTCGCGCCCATGGCAGCTCCGGCTCTGCCGGATGCGGTGCGGAGCGTCTTCTGCGGAACGAAGAGCTCCGCGCCCCATGGAGCAGAGCTCCATCCCCCGAAGGCGGCAGCAGAGCGTGCAGCACTCCGGAGTACGCGACGCTCTGCTCGCTGGCGCGGTGGACGAGTAAGAGCTTGGCGCGGCAGCCGGGAGCTCACTTGCCCTGGACCATCGGCGCACCTAACAACGAGAGGTTTTCGAGTTTGAACGGGACGTCGAAGGTTTGGAGAGTGCCTGAAATTTCCTTGAGGCCGGTGGCGCCGGGAGGCGGAAGTTTTAGTTCCACGTCGAAGATCACCGAGGTCTTGTCGGCGGAGAGATCGGGGGAGCCTTCTCGCCGAAAAGCAGCCCGCCCAACTCGTTGTCCAGCTCGGGCGCGTCTTGCATGTCGTATCCGTTTTTCGCCAGCCAAGCGTCGTCGGCCATGAGTTTTTCCAGGGCATCCAGCATTTTCGTGCCGTCGAAGGCCAGCGCGAGGGTGGCGGGAGGGGTCGCTTTGAAATTGGAGCTGGTGTCGATTTTGCCGGGAAGGTGGAAGGTGGCGGATTGCTTGAGGCTGCCGAGCATCTCGGAAAACATCGGCTTGAATCGAGCGTATCATTTTTTGAGCAATCATCCGGGTCTGAGTGAGCCTCGGACGGAGGCGGGGCCGCAATTCCAAAGTGCGGTGAGTTTCCAGCCGCCCGGGGATCAGCCCACGCCGTGTTTCTTGAGAAACGGGATGAGTTCGTCCAAGCCGAAGTCGGCGAGGACTTCGCCGTGCCAGTCCATGGTGGGGGCTTTGGACTGGCCGGAGAGCTCGACCATTTCCAGCATCGCCTCGCGGTTGCCGGAGACGACCACCGTTTTCACGGCGATTTTTTTGCGATCGAGATAATAGACGGCTTCGTCGCACCAAGGGCAACCGGGTTTGATATAGAGGATGGGAAGACTCATGGGTGATTTGCTGAAAGGTTTTTCGGCGGGATTCCCTTTATCGTCCAGCACTGAATTTCATCTAGCAGCACAGGGGGGACGGTTCTTGATCGTGGTGGAGGCGGGCTTTTCATGGAACGAGGGCACCGCCGATCGCATGTTCCACGGAAAGCAATACGACTGGCCCATGACCCCCGAAGGCCAGGCCTCCTTCCTCAGGGACGTGTGCCGGACCATCCATGACACCCCTGGCGGTCGCGGTATCGGCGTGATCTGGTGGCACCCGGATTCCATCCCCGCCAAGGGAGCGAATGTCTGGATGGGCGGCAGCTGCGCGCTATGGCGCCCGGACGGTTCTCCTCTGCCCGCGCTCGGAGAGTTTGCCCGGTTCTAACGCCATCCACTGACGCCAAATCATGGGATTAAGTGCCTCGAAACTTTTTTTCTAAGGATGGCAGGGGACAAGTGTCGTATCAGTGATGACTGCTTCGCACGATTGACACAGCATCATTCACCCACTAGCCTACTCCTTATGAAAATACTGAAAATTTTAGCACTGAGCGCCTTGACTGTGCTCCACTCCGAAGCCGCGATTGAAGAAGGGGCCAAGCCAAAAGAGTGGCCCGCCGATCCTGGGCATCATGTCGTGAAGGTTGAGCGCATTTTCAAAACGGAAGCCGAATCCGCACTCATCACTGCTGCTGAAAATCTCGCGCCGAATGAAAAAGAGTTGCTGGCTTCGGCACAGAAGCAAGACGAGTCCGCGAAGCCTGTCGCCAAACAATGGTGGTATCAAGAAGTTAACAGCGTGAAAATTCCCTTCGCACTCACGGCCGATGCTGTCATTTATTATACGGAGCTGGTCAATGACTTTGGCAAACAGAAGCTCCACCGCTACTCAGCACCAGCCAGCCGTTTCCACTATGAAGCTCAGGTGGCAAAACACAAAACCTTCGAGGTCGATGGCAAAACGTTCACCAATGTATCAGTCGTCACTTTATCGACGTCCTTCAGCGAGAAGTTCGTGACGACTGTAACAGAAGGTATTGAATTTACCAAAAAGCGTGTGGTAATCTTCGATGCCGCAGGAAAAGTCCTGCACACGAGCGGCGATGGAGAGACCGAGGTGCCCATCATGACGATTTGACACCGTGGCGGCGGATTTCCATCCGCCAAGCCAATCAATCCTAAGCGTTTTATCGAGTGGCAGGTCAACTGGGGAACTGAATCAGAAAGCCGACATTGACATCACGTTGGCAGACTCGGGGGAAAAGAAAGGATCGATCAAGACGTTACCACCGGGGGCGCTTGAAAGAGAGGCTTGGACTTGATCGCTGATTTGTAAACGCCCCAGCCGAGGGGCAGGATCACGAGCATCCAGGCGATGATCAACTTGAGTGTGGAGGCCTTCATGGGTGGTGATGTTTGGTGGCGACAGGGCGGACGAGGAGATTGGCCACAAGGCCGACCATCAGCAGGCCGCACATCATGTAAAACGTGCCATTGTAGGCTTCCGCTTTGGGCACTCCGGCGGCGACGCGTGAATCGTAGAGACCATTGACAAGGGCCGGACCGATCACGGCGGCGACGCTCCAGGAAGTGATCAGGCGGCCGTGGATGGCACCGACCTGATAGGTTCCGAAGAGATCTCTCAAGTAGGCCGGGATGGTGGCAAATCCGCCTCCATACATGCTGATGATTCCGGCGGTTAGAGAAACGAAAAGAACCTTGTTCTGAGTCTGTTGGGCCCAAGGAAGCAGGGCGTAGAGCACCGCTCCCAGAATGAAGTAGAGGCAATACACGGTCTTGCGTCCGGTACGGTCGGAAATGGAAGACCAAATGAAGCGTCCGCCGAGATTGGAGATCGAAAGCAGCCCGGCGAAGCCTGCTCCGATGGCGGCGTTGGAGGTCTTTTGCGCATCGCTCACGGCGGCCCCGAGGAACATGTCCTGGAACATGTCGGCAGCGCGACCGAGTACCCCGATCCCGGCACTGACATTCATGCAAAGCACGATCCAAAGGAGCCAGAACTGAGGTGTCCGCCAGGCGGTGTCGACGGCGACTCTGGCGCTGGTGATCATGCTGTTTTTTTGCTCACTCGGCACGTAGCCGTCCGGTTTCCAGCCATCGGCCGGCACGCGCACGGTGACCGCGGCCATGAGAATGAACAGCGAGTAGAGGCCGGCCATCGTCGCCAGTGCCTGCGCGGCTCCGGTGTGGGTGCCGTTCTGATAGTATTTCATCAATTCCTGGCCGAGCGGCGAGCCAATCAGAGCTCCGCCGCCAAAGCCCATGATGGCCATGCCGGTGGCCATTCCCGGGCGGTCGGGGAACCATTTCACGAGGGTGGAAACGGGGGCGATGTAACCCAGCCCGAGACCGATGCCACCGACAAATCCGTAACCGAAAAGCACCAGCGCGAGCGACTTCAGATACACGCCGAGCGAGGCAAGGAGCAGGCCGCCGCAAAAGCACGCGCAGGATGCCACCAGGGTGCGGCGTGGTCCGCTGCGTTCCACCCATTTGCCAAAGACCGCGGCCGAGAGTCCCAGCATGACCAGCGCAATCGCGTAGGCCCATTGGATGTTGGAAATCGGCACGCCGAGCTCCGCCATGAGCGGTTTGTTGAACACGCTGAAGCCATACACCTGGCCGATGCACATGTGGGCGGCGATCGCGGCGGGCGGAACCAGCCAGCGATTGAAACCCGGCGGAGCGATCGTGCGTTCCCGGCTGAGGAGGTTCATGAATTACTTCGCTTTGGCCGGGCTGGCGGCTTTGGCTTCGGCCGCGCCGAGCTTGAGGGTGGGGGCCTTGGCCTCGTCGGAAATTTCCAACCCGATCCAATGGCCGTTCATGGCATGAGAGGGAAATCCGCAGGCGAAGGCGAACTCTCCGGCTTCATCCGCGACAAAGCTGAAGCTGCTTTTCCCATACGCCAGGCCTTTCAAATGATCCGGCACGGCGGCACCCTTGAAATAGGGCTCCGCGACTTGAAGCTTTTTCAGCGAGTCCTTCTCGATGACGAACAGGCTGTGCGGCACCGGACTGGGATTGATGTAAGTGACGTTGACCTGCCATCCCTTGGGGATCGTGTAAACGGCCGCGCCCTTGGCGTAGCCATTGAAGTTCATGCCGTAGTTCTCATCGTTGAAGACCGCAATGATGATCACATCCACGGAATTGGGTTTGGAGCCGAGGCGCAGGAAATCCTCCGAAGTCAGGCCTTCCATCAGCTCCATCTTCCGCCCGGAACTGGCGGTCGCGGAATGGGCCCCATGGTGCTCGTGCCCGGTCGGGGCGGCGGGGGGCGCCGGAGTCGGAGGAGCAGCTGGGGCTTGGGCATGACAGGGAAGTGAACTGGGCCACAGAAGGGCACCACCAATGAGGTATAGGAATCGATTCATGGAATTTTGTATGATCAAATGGTCAGGGCACACCCACAAGGTATGCCCTATAAACCAGCGTGACAAACAAGCCCCGCTGGCATCGAGGGCTGATTTACTTCTTCTGAAGCGGTGCGGTCACGGCTCCTGCGGGGACCTTGTCCGCAGGCACAAGCTTCCAAAGCGCGCCGCGTTCCGAGGTGTAGGGATCCACCGGTCCGCCATAACTGGCGCTGGCGTGAGTCATGTAAATGTTGCCCTCCTCATCCTCACCGCCGCTGGTCGGGCGGATGGGAGTGTCGAGATCGAGCAATTCCTCCATCTGCCAGGCGCCCTTTGCATCCTGCTGCATGCCCCAGACTTTTCCGGTTCCCCAATCGCTGGCGAAGTAAATGCCTTCCATCGAGGGATAATCTTTCCCGCGATAAATCCCGAGTCCGGTGACGCAGATCCCCTGATCCACGTGGCTGTATTCCGCGATGGGAAGCAGGCCAACCCTCGGGTTGGTCTTTTCATCCTCGATCGGGAAGGTGTGGCTGCCACACATAAATTTCCAACCGTAATTCTCGCCGCCCTTACTGCCGGCCGGCTGCTTGTTGATTTCCTCCCAATGATTTTGTCCGATGTCGGCGATGAAGAGATCGCCGGTTTTTCGGTCGAAGGAAAAGGTCCACGGATTCCGAATGCCGTAAGCCCAGATTTCCGGGCGGGCCTTGGGATGGATCTGGGAAAACTGCTTTTCCGTGACGCCGAACAAGGTCATCTGTTGCAGCGGTGTTAGGAAAGGGTTGTCCTTGGGAATCGAGTAGGCGCGGTCGGGGGTGGAGTTGTTCACGTCGATCCGTAGCATCTTTCCTAACAGCATATTTAAATCCTGTCCGGCACTCAGGACGTCGCCTTCCCAGCCGCCATCACCGACTCCGATATACAGATATCCATCGGGGCCAAACGCCATCTTACCGCCGTGGTGATTGCAGTAGGGAAAGTCGATCTGCATGATCACCTTGGCGCTGTCCAGGTCTGCCTTGTCCGGATTCTTGGCGGAGACCTTATACTGCACCAGCATCGTCGAGCCATTGAACCACAGGTCGGAATAGGAGATGTAAAACAGGCCGTTCTCCTTGAATTTCGGATGGAACTCGATGCAGAACAAACCCTCCTCAAGGAACGAGCTGAGGGTCTTTTCCTTGATGTCGAGGAAGGGTTTGTCGAGCAGCTTGCCGTCCTTCACGATGCGGACCACGCCGGGACGTTCACAGACAAACAGGCGGCCGGTGCCATCCTTCGGCGCCGTGACGTGGATGGGGTCCACGAGGCCGTCGGCGACTTGGACGAACTGGACGGCCGGGGCCGCTTTCAATTTTCCACCGGGCTGGGCGACGGCGGGGTCCTGGGCGTGAAGTGCGCCGGATAGGATGCAGGCGAGAGTGAGTTGGACTCGGAATTTCATGGAGTTTTTGGAGTTTGAAGTGATGGTTTTAGTTAGATTTGTGGCATTTAGGATCGAGATCCTGAGCCTCTTCGAATCCGTTTAAGGAATCTGAGGAACTAGCGCGGATCAGCAACTTAATCAAGAGAGATATTGAAACCGGAAATCCGTCAACTCCCATTTCCCCCGCCTGCGGTCCGGCCCTGATCTTTATCCACAAATCCGCAGCGGCAGGATCACGGAGGGGCGATGCATGATCGCCCATGTCCATGAAAGGACAATGGCATGCGGTTTCCTCACCTCATTGGCTTCTCATGGGCGGCGGCGGACACGTTCCGCCGCTCCTTGGGTGCCTGGCTTATCCGCATCAGGAGCGGCTTTGAATTTGTGTATCAAGATCAGGGTCCGACCAACGGCTCTTTCAACGGCCTTCACCGGGAAAGCAATTTCCTTGGCGCCAGCCAAAGCAAAGGAGGCGTAGGCCTTCTGTTCACCAACGAGATCGGCGTCATCAGCGGCACCCCATGAATCGATGGTACCAATCCCGACTAACAAGCATTGCTTCCAGTAAATCGACGATGATGCGGGGTCTTTTCGCCTTACGCATTTTTTCTCCGGGCGAGACGCCCGGAGAACGGTCTGGAGCGAGACGCTCCAGCTACTTTCTCAAGGGGCTTCAGCGTTCCTTCACCCGCTGGACGTCGGCGCCGAGCATGAGGAGTTTTTCGTCAATGTGCTCGTAGCCGCGGTCGATGTGATAGAGGCGGCTGATTTCGGTGGAGCCCTTGGCGGTGAGCGCGGCGAGGACGAGGGCGGCGGAGGCGCGGAGGTCGGAGGCCATGACGGGCGCTGCGGAGAGCCGGGCGACGCCACGGACGACGGCGGTGCCGTGATCGACGTTGATGTCCGCGCCCATCCGCTTGAGTTCGGCGCAGTGCATGAAGCGCTGCGGGAAAATCGTGTCCTTGATGACGCTGATGCCCGGAGTGGTGGCGAGCAGCGCGGTCATTTGCGCCTGCATGTCGGTGGGGTAGCCGGGGTAGGGCGCGGTGACGAGATTGACGCCTTGAGTGGTGCCGTCGTTGCGGCGGACGGTGCAGGTGTCACCTGCTTCGTTGAAATCGACGCTGTGGCCGGATGCTTCGATGGCGGCGGTGATGGACTTCATGTGCTCGCGGCAGACGCGGCGGAGGGTGACGCCATCACCTGCCAGGGCGGCGGCGGCCATGAAAGTGCCGGCTTCGATCCGGTCCGGGATGACGGTGTGCTCGACGCCGCGAAGGGATTTCACGCCTTCGATGACGATCCGGCGGGTGCCGGCACCGGTGATTTTCGCGCCCATCGAGTTGAGGAAATTCGCGAGGTCGAGGACTTCGGGCTCGGCGGCTGCGGACTCGATGATGGTGATGCCCTCGGCAAGGGTGGCGGCCATCATGACGTTGTCGGTACCGAGCACGGTGGGTCCGTGGGTGCCGCGGAGGTCAATTTCCGCGCCGCGCAGGCCGTCCTTGGCGGTGAGGGTGATGTTTCCGCCTTCGAATTCGATTTTCGCGCCGAGCGCTTCAAATCCTCGCAAATGCAGGTCGATCGGGCGGTCGCCGATGACGCAGCCGCCGGGAAGCGAGACGACGCAGCGGCCGTTGCGGGCGAGGAGCGGGCCCATGACGCAGATCGAGGCGCGCATCCGACGGACGAGTTCGTAGGGGGCTTCATCGATGACCTCAGCGCAGGAAATGCGGACGGTGCCGGACGAGCGTTCCACATCCGCGCCGAGGGCGCTGAGGATCTGGATCATGTAGTTGGTATCCGAAACGTCGGGCACGCGGCGGATGATGCAGTCCTCGCCGGTGAGGATGGCGGCGGCGAGGATGGGCAGCGAGGCGTTTTTGGAGCCGGAAATATTGATCGCGCCGCGCAACGTGGCACCGCCGTGAACTACGAGTTTATCCATGAGAGGTTTGAGATTTGAGATTGGCTTACGGTCGTTTGGCGAAGGGAAAGCGGGCGATGCCGGACAGGTCGGTTTTCACTTCGATGGCGGTGAAGGCGGACGTTTGTAAAATTTCCGCGACCTGTGAAGCCTGATCGTGGCCGATTTCGAGGACCAGCCAGCCGCCGGGCTTGAGGCGGTGGAATGCCTCCGGGATGAAGCGGCGGATGAGGTCGAGGCCGTCGGGGCCGGAGAAAAGGGCGAGCGCCGGATCGTGCGCGACCTCACGGGAAATCGTGGCGCGCTCGGTTTCCGAAACGTAGGGGAGATTGGCGACGATGCCGTCGAAGCGGGCGTCGATGGCGGTGAAGAGGTCGCTTTGGAGGAAGTTGGCGTTGGGAATTTCGAGGGCGGCGGCGTTTTCGCGGGCGAGGGAAAGCGCGTCCGGCGAGACGTCGGCGAGGGTGACGTTCCAGCCGGGGCGGGCGGCGGCGAGGGAGAGTCCGAGCACGCCGGAGCCGCAGCCCATGTCGAGGATTTCGAGGTCGGCGGGGAGTTCCCATTTCAAGATCCACTCGGCGAGCTCCTCGGTCTCGGGGCGGGGAATGAGGGCGCGGGCGTCGGTCTTGAACTCGTGTTTGTGGAACCAGACGCTGCCGAGCAGGTGCTGGAGCGGGATGCCTTCGCCGCGCATTTTCAAGGTTTCGCGGAGAGGAATGAGGTCGGTTTCCTCGAGCGGGCGGTCGAACTGGAGGTAAAGGTCCATCCGGGTGCAGCCGAGTTGTCGGGCGACGAGCATCTGCATGTTGCGGCGGGCGTCGTCGATGCCGCGCTTTTCGAGATAGCGGGTGCCGCCATCGATGGTTTCCAGAACGGTGCTCATTTCAAAAGTCGGCGCAGATTGAGCCTGCCGGGCGGTCGCGCCAAGACCTATGATCGGGATTTTGCGGGCGTAAATTCGCTGGTCAGCCGCCGGCGGAAATGGTTTGAAGCGCCTGCGAGCGATCCGCTTCGCGACGATGACTGACACACACGGAGGCCACTCGGGCCACAAACCTCACCTCGCGGTGACCACGATCGCAGCCTTGGGCATTGTTTTCGGTGATATCGGAACGAGCCCGCTCTATGCGTTCCGCGAATGTTTTTCGGGCCACCACGGCGCGCCGATCAGTCCGCAGAATCTGGTGGGCGCGGCTTCGTTGATCGTCTGGTCGCTGGTGATGGTGGTGACGGTGAAATATTTGCTCATCATCCTGCGGCTCGACAACAAGGGCGAAGGCGGGGTACTGGCCTTGTCCACCTTGATCCGCGGCGCGCTCAAGAGTCTCGGCGGCAAGGATCCGAAAAAAATCCTGATGTTCGGCCTGGCGGGGGCGTCGTTGATTTATGCCGACGGCATGCTGACTCCGGCGATTTCGGTGTTAAGCGCCGTGGAGGGGCTGGCGGTGAGCGCGCCGATGCTGTCGCACTGGGCGCTGCCGCTCGCGGTGACTTTGCTAACCGGGCTGTTCTACATCCAGAGATTCGGTACGGGCACGGTGGGAAAACTTTTCGGGCCGGTGATTCTGTTATGGTTCGTCACGCTCGCCGCGCTCGGAATCCGGATGCTGTGCGTGCATCCCGAAGTGCTGTGGTCGCTCAGCCCGTGGGAGGGCGGATCGTTTCTCGTCCGCGAGTGGCGGCATGCGTTTCCATTGTTAGCCGCCGTTTTCCTCGCGGTGACGGGTGGCGAATCGCTCTATGCGGACATCGGTCACTTCGGCACCAAGCCCATCCGTGTCGCGTGGTTTGCGGTGGTGTTTCCCGCCTTGGCGCTGAATTACCTCGGCCAGGCGGCGCTGCTGACTGCGGATCCCTCCGCGATCCGCAGTCCGTTTTTCCTGCTGGCTCCACCGCTGCTGCAATTGCCGCTGACGATTCTCGCGACGGGCGCAGCGATCATCGCCAGCCAGGCGCTGATTTCCGGCGCGTTCTCCCTAACCGCACAAGCGGTGCAACTCGGCTGCATGCCGCGGACGCAGGTGTTATATACTTCGGAGCACTCCGTGGGGCAGGTCTACGTCCCTGCGGTGAACCACGTGCTCGCGGTCGCCTGCATCCTGCTGGTGGTGACCTTCAAGACGTCCAGCGCGCTGGCCGGGGCGTATGGGATCGCGATTTCGGTGACGATGACGATCACCTCGTTGTTATTTTTCTCCGCAGCGCGGGCGGTCTGGGGCTGGTCCAAGGCCAAGGCGGCGGTGGTCACCAGTTTGTTCCTGACCTTTGAGGCGGCCTTTCTCGCGGCCAACACCTTGAAGATCTATCCGTCCGGCTGGCTCCCGCTGCTGATCGCCGCCGTGGTGATGATGATCATGCTGATCTGGATCTGGGGCCGCCAGCGCTTGTATGCGCGCATCATGCGCGACTCGCTGCCGATCGACGATTTGCTCAAGGATCTGCACAAAGGCAAAATCCACCGGGTTTCCGGCACCGCGATTTACATGAGCGGCAAAGGCCTGCAAGTGCCTACCGCGCTGCTGCATAATTTGAAGCACAACCAGGTCCTGCACGAGCGGGTGATTCTGCTGCACGTGATGACGCTCGACCAGCCGCGGGCGAATCCAGATGATATGCTGGATTACGAGGATCTGGGAGACGGCGTGCATCGCGCGACCCTGCGCTTCGGCTTCGCGGAAACTCCCGACGTGCCCACCGCGCTGAAACTCAGGATGCCGGAGAGCGCGCGTTTCCAGCCGGGCAAGGCGACTTATTTCCTCGGCCGCGAAACCTACGGCGTCGGGAAAAAAGCGACTTTCATCGACCGGCTCCGTCTCTCGCTTTTCGCGGCGATGGCCCGCAACGCCTCTCCCGCGACCGCTTATTTTCAACTGCCACCCGGCCGCGTCGTCGAGCTCGGCGGGCAAATCACTTTGTAAACGCGGAAAGGAATGCCTGCATCACAACCCGTGGCCATCCCGTCCTCCCTCTCGATCACCGGCCTTGGCGCGCTCTCCGCTCTCGGCTCGGATGTTGCATCGCACCACCAGGCGCTGCTGGCGCGGCAGGTGCCATTCCGGAAACTCGGCGGGCTGCTCGGTGCCGACAGCCCGCACGCGGCGCGGCCCGGCGCGTGGATCGAGCGGCGCTCGTTGTTAGTGAACCGCAAGTGGAGCCCGGCGACGATGGCCGCGCTGCACGTCGCCCGCGAGGCGATCGCCGAAGCCGGCTGGAGCGCGGATGATTTGCGGGACGCGGCCTTGGTCGTCGGCACCAGCCGGGGAAACGCCGCGGGCTGGCTTGGTCCGTGGCCGGGACGCAGGCCGTTCAAGCTGATGGCCGCGAGCAACACCATCCACAGCGAACCGGCGTCGGCCATCACCATCGAGCTCGGCATCACCGGGCCTAACCACGTCCTCGCCAGCGGTTGCGCCGCGGGCCTCGACGCCATCGGCATCGCGATGATGTTGGTGCGCTCCGGCGCCGCGCCGCGGGCGCTGGCAGTGGCGGTGGACCTTCCGCTGGTGCCGATCCTGCTCGATAACTATGCCGCGTCCGGATTGTTATCTGCTGAAATGGATTTGAATCCCTATCATCCGGCGTCGTCGGGATTCATCCCCGCCGAGGGCGCGGCGGCGATGGTCATCGAGCATCGCGACGGCGGCTTTCCGCGCTTGGCTTACTATGGCTGCAATGCGGATGCGTGCGATCCGGTGGGCATTCCCGCCGATGGCGGACGCACGCCGGAGTTGATAGAAAAGGCGATCCGTCTTCACGGCAACCCGGCCGCCGTCTGCCCGCATGCCACGGGAACCGCCGTGCAAGCCGTGGCGGATCCCGCCACGCTGAACCGCTGTTTCCCGGACTCGCAGCCTAGCTTGCATTTGTTGAAGCCCTTCACCGGCCATACCATCGGCGCGAGCGGATTGTTGGAGAGCGTGATCCTCGCCCGTTTCGCCCGCGACCATCAACTCCCGCCGAATCTCGCCGGTCGGCACGCTCCCGCCGGATTCCAGCTGCCCGACGAGGTGCTTGAAAACAGCGGGTCCATTTATAAACTTTCCCATGGAATGGGCGGGCATAACGCCCTGCTTGTTCTGACACCGCCATGAGCCCGACACGTCGCCTTGAAGTTTCCATCGATGACCAGACACTGAAAGTCATCGAGGGCGATCAATGCATCCGCCGATTTGATATCTCCACCGCCACCAAGGGCATGGGTTTCACCATGAACAGTTATCGCACGCCGACCGGACGTTTCCGGGTGGCGGAAAAAATCGGCGACGGTGAAGCGAGCTGCACGATTTTCAAACAACGGGTGCCCGCGGGCATGTGGCAGCCCGGCGCCGCGGCCGAGGGCGATCTGGTTCTCAGCCGCATCCTGCGTCTCGAAGGCTTGGATGCTGAAAATTTAAACACCTTCGAGCGCTTCATCTATATCCACGGCACGAATCACGAGGACAAGCTCGGCCAGCCCGCCAGCCAAGGCTGCATCCGTCTTCGCAACGAGGAAGTGATCGAGTTATTCGACATGGTGAGCGAGGGAATCGAGTTGGAAATTCAGACCGCCACCAAGCGCGGCGTGAAGTTGTTTTTCATCGATTGTGATTCCACGCTGTCGACGATTGAGGGAATCGACGAGCTGGCGCGCGGCAAGGGCGGTGATGTTTTCGAGCGCGTTGTGGAGCTGACCAATGCGGCGATGAACGGCGAGATTCCGATTGGCGAAGTGTTCCCGCGGAGGATGGAGATGATCCGTCCGGACCGCGAGCTATGTGATGCGGTCGCCGCGCTCTATGTGGAAACGATCGTGCCGGGAGCCGAGGAAATGATCCGCGAACTGAAGGAAGCCGGGTGGTTGCCGGTCATCTTGTCGGGTGGATTCGCGCCATTGATCCAGCCGCTTGCGGAGCGTCTGGGCATCGCCCACGTGGAAGCCGTGCCGCTCTATTTCCATGAGGATGGTTCTTATAAAGGCTATGGTGAGGATTATCCCACCACGCGGAACCTCGGGAAAAACGAAGTGATCCGCGAGTGGAAACAGGCTCTGCTGCCGGAGCGCGTGGTGATGATGGGCGACGGGATGTCCGATCTGGAGACCAAGCCGGACGTCGATGACTTCATTGGTTTCGGTGGTGTGGTGGCCCGTCCGAAGATAGAGAAAGGAAGCGACCATTGGCTTGCTGACATGGCCGACAGGTCGGTTTTGAAGGGTATTATCGAGATTGGTTAGTTCTGAAATATTGAGGTATGGCATGCCGGGCGGATCCGGTGATACAGTTTTTGCTTGCTAGCTCGTTGCTGATTTATAGGTTGCTCCTGACATGAGCACTACTCCTAAGAAAAATTCGGCACGACGTATCCGTTATACAGATGCACAGAAGAAAGAAATCGTGGACTTCGTCGCGAGCTACAATGCCGCGAACGGCCGTGGCGGCCAGAGCGAGGCCGCCAAGAAATTCAAGGTTTCCCCAATCTCGGTTGGCGCCTGGATGAAAGGCACCGGCGCTGCTGCTCCTCAAAAGGCCGCCAAAGCTCCGAAGGCTCCGAAGGCCGCCAAAAAGGCCAAGGCTCCCAAGGCCGCTAAAGCTCCGAAGGGCAAGCGCAAGGGCAATACCCGCAGCCGCTACACCGCCGAACAGAAGAAGGAGGTCGTTGACTTCACGGTTGCCTACAATGCCACGAACGGCCGCGGAGGCCAAAGCGCAGCAGCCGCGAAGTTCCAGGTTTCCCCAATCACGGTGATGGCTTGGCTGAAGGCAGCCGGCGTCAAAGCTTCTCCTAAGAAGGGCAAGAAAGCCGCGAAGGCACCGAAGGCACCGAAGGCACCGAAGGCAGCCAAGGTTTCCTCATCCGACGGCTTCGATGCCAAGCTCGGCGCGCTTCTCGCGCTGAGCAAGGAAATCGCTAAGTCCGAAACCGCGCTTGCCCAACTCAAGGGCAAGTTCAGCTCGCTCAAGGCGTCTCTCTAATCGAAATTAATTCGTCATTTCACAGGCCGTCTCCCTGCAAAGGGAGGCGGCCTTTTTTGTTTCACCACAAGACGTCGGTGGTCACCTCGCTCCAGCGCAGGCGATCTCCCTCGAACACGAAGCGCCCGAGGAAGGATTGTTCCTTGAGCAGCAACGGCAGCCAGTGCTGGTCGTCCTCCCACATCCGCTGATAGGGAATCGCATCGAGCGCGGTCCACAGTGGCACGGCCTCGTCGGTCTCGGTGGGAGTGCCGCTGAAGTCGTCCGAGCGATAGACATGGCAGAGGATGTGCGGGCAGTCCGACATCGAGAACCGCAGCTCTCCCAGTTTTCTCGGCGCGTGAGGAGTCACGTGGAGTTCTTCCTGCGTCTCGCGGATGACGGCTTGCAGCGGCGTTTCGCCGGGATCGATTTTTCCTCCGGGGCCGTTGATTTTGCCGGCACCGAGCCCGCGCTTTTTCTCGATGAGAAGGATTTGCCCGTCCCTGATGATGAACATGATGGTGGCGTGCATTCCGCCTTCCCACGTCGTCCAGTCGATGGGCGATTCGATCATCATGCGTTAGCTTCCGCGTAGGCTTCCACGGAGTCGCAGGTGCAGACGAGGTTGCGGTCGCCGTGCACGTTGTCGATTCGGCCGACGGACGGCCAGAACTTGTGCTGGCGCAGATAGGGCAGGGGGAAGGCCGCCTGCTCGCGGGTGTAAGCGTGCGGCCACTCGTTGCCGCAGACCGTCTCGCAGGGGTGCGGCGCGTGTTTGAGCGGGTTGTCGTTCGCGTCGAGCTCGCCGCTGATGACGGCGGAAATTTCGCCGTGGATGGAAATCATCGCGTCGCAGAAACGGTCGAGCTCGGGCTTGGACTCGGACTCGGTCGGCTCGATCATCAAGGTGCCACCGACCGGCCAGCTCATGGTCGGCGCGTGGTAGCCATAGTCCATCAGCCGCTTGGCCACGTCCTCCACCGTGACGCCGCTGGCGTCGGATAGAGGGCGGACGTCGATGATGCACTCATGGGCGACGAGGCCTTCGTTTCCGGTGTAAAGCACCGGGAAATACGGTGCGAGGCGCTTGGCGATGTAGTTCGCGTTGAGGATGGCGACCTCGGTGGCTTCGGTGAGTCCGGCGGGGCCCATCATCGCGATATACATCCATGAAATCGTGTTGATCGAAGCGCTGCCCCACGGCGCCGAGCAGACCGCGCCTTCCTTGGCGTCGAGCTCGCGGTGGCCCGGGAGATAGGGCAGCAGCTGCGCCGCCACACCGATGGGGCCGACGCCGGGTCCGCCGCCGCCGTGCGGGATGCAGAAGGTTTTGTGGAGGTTGAGGTGGCAGACGTCCGCGCCGATCAGGCCGGGCGAAGTGAGGCCGACCTGCGCGTTCATGTTCGCGCCATCCATGTAAACCTGGCCGCCGGCTTCGTGGATGATTTCGCAAATCGAGCGGATCGTTTCCTCGAACACGCCGTGGGTGGATGGATAGGTGACCATCAGCGCCGCGAGGTTTTCACGGTGTTCCTCGGTGCGCGCAGCGAGGTCGTCGACGTCGATGTTGCCCTTGTCGTCGCACTTCAGGCCGATGACTTTCATCCCGACCATAACGGCGGAAGCGGGGTTGGTGCCGTGGGCGGAAACGGGGATGAGGCAGATGTTGCGGTGCGAATCGCCACGCGCGAGGTGGTAACGGCGGATCGCTAACAGTCCGGCGTATTCGCCTTGAGAGCCTGCGTTCGGCTGGAGGGAAACCCCGGCGAAGCCCGTGACCTCCGCCAGCCAGTTTTCGAGCACCGAGAGCATTTCACGGTAGCCCTCGCTCTGCGCGGCGGGCACGAACGGATGCAGCGAGGAAACTTCCGGCCAGCTCAGCGGTATCATTTCCGAGGTCGCGTTGAGCTTCATGGTGCAGGAGCCGAGCGCGATCATCGACTCGTTGAGCGCGAGGTCCTTCGATTCCAAGCGCTTCAAATAACGCAGCATGTCCGTTTCCGAATGATAGCTGTTGAAGACTTTCTGGGTGAGGAAATTGCTGCCGCGGGTGAGCGAGGCGGGCCAGGCGACTCCGGAAATCTCATGCTCGCTGGCGCGGATTCCGAACGCGCGGGCAATCGTGATGACATCCGTGCCGGTCGATGTCTCGTCGAACGAAATTCCGAGGTGATCCGCATCGATGCGGCGGAGGTTGATGCCCTCGGCGGCTGCTGCTGATAGGACGGCGTCCGCCTTGCCGGGAACTTTGGCGACGAGCGTATCGAAAAACGGCCCGTCCTCGATCGCGATCCCGCCGGCGACGAGCGCGGCCTTGAGTTCCGCGGCGCGGGCGTGGACGGTGCGGGCGATGTGCCTGAGTCCTTCCGGCCCGTGATAGACCGCATACATCGAGGCCATCACCGCGAGCAGGACTTGGGCGGTGCAGATGTTGGAAGTCGCCTTGTCGCGGCGGATGTGTTGCTCGCGGGTTTGCAGGGAAAGCCGGTAGCCGGGCTTGCCGCGCGAATCGACGGACACGCCGATGAGGCGGCCCGGCATCTTGCGCTTCAACGCGTCAGCGCAGGCCATGAAGCCGGCGTGCGGACCGCCGAAGCCCATCGGCACGCCAAAACGCTGTGACGAGCCGATGCAGATGTCCGCGCCGAATTCGCCGGGCGCCTTGAGAACGGTGAGCGCTAGCAGATCCGCCGCGACGATGGTCACCGCGCCGGCGGCTTTGCACTTGGTGAAAAATCCTTCGAAGTCGTCGATGCGGCCGCGGGTGTCGGGGTATTGCACCAGCACGGCGAACAGGCCTTCGCCGGGCTCGAAGGTTTCCCAATCGCCCACGATCACCTCGATGCCGAGCGGCTCGGCGCGCGTCACCACCACGTCGACGGTCTGCGGATGGCAGCGGTCGGAGACAAAGATCGCCTTGCCCTTCGGCTTGCCGGCGAGCGCGAGGCTCATCGCCTCCGCGGCGGCGGTGCCCTCGTCGAGCAGCGAGGCGTTGGAGACGTCCAGCCCGGTGAGGTCGGTGATCATCGTCTGGAAATTCAGCAGCGCTTCGAGCCGACCCTGTGCGATTTCCGCCTGATAGGGCGTGTAGGCGGTGTACCAGCCGGGGTTTTCCAGGATGTTCCGCTGGATGACGCCGGGCGTGTGGGTGCCGTGGTAGCCTTGGCCGATGAACGACTTGAGCACCTGGTTTTTCCCCATGATCGACTTCAACCAGGCGAGCGCGTCGTGCTCAGAGCGGGCGGCGGGCAGGTTCATCGCCGTGTCCAGGCGGATGCCGGCGGGGACGGCGGCGTCGATGAGCGCGGCGAGCGACGGGTAGCCGGTTTCGCGGAGCATTTCATCGCGGTCGGTGCCGATGTGACCCAAGTGGCGGCTGCGGAAGTCGAGGCGTGCGGACATGATGGATGGGAGTTGAGAGGGGGAAATTTCGAACCCGGTCGGGACGCCCCCTCCATAGTGGAAATTACCCCCGGCGCAACCCCTGTGCGTCGGAAATCCCCTAACTTCCGGGACGCTGTTCATCCGTGGAAATGACGCGCCCGGCATCATTGATCGCCTCTTTCCGCAGTTTGCCGCGGGATTTCGTCAGTTTTTCCCAGAGTCCGGGGACGAAATGCTCGGTGAACCCCCGCGCTTCGAGCCATGCGGAAAGGGTGCCGAGGTCGTTTTCATCGCCGAGCACGTCGGCGAGTTCGGTCATTTCCGGATCGGACGAGAACGATTCGTTGGGCATGAATCCTAGCGCGCCGAGATAGGCTTTGAGGGCCTTGCGCGCGTTGTGGAAATCCTCTTCGCCCGCACGCTCGATTTTACCGAAGCGCTTGCCGAGCTGCTTGCGGAGCTTCTTAAGTCCGACCTCGACCCGCTCCGCGAGGCTGTCCTCGGAAAGATTCTGGAGATTTTTGCGGGCGGCGGCGACGCGCTCGACGCACCAGGCGATGGTTTCCGGCGGCGGCCGGCGGGCGGCCGAGTGGGTTTGCTGGACGAGCAATGCGCCGATCGCGGCGGCGGCCGAGTCGTCGTCGTCATTCCAGCCGAGTTTGTGCCAGGTGTTCAGCCGCGAAACCGCGTCGCGCGGACTGGAGAGCAAGCGGCCGACCGCCTGGATTTCCTTGGCGGAGCTTTCGCCGAGCCGGAAAAGCGAGAACCCTCCGCGCAGCGATTTCCCGAGCTTGCGGCAGGCATGCACCTCCTCGGCCACGCGGCCTTTCGAGTCGAGCAGCCCGTGCAAGAAGTGCTCCATCGTGTCGCAACCGGCCATCAGTTGCTGGCGGGCGAACTTCGCTTCTTCTGCGCTGGGGGAACTCATCACGGGAAATGAAATCGTAAATCACATGGCTTGTCAGCGATGATCTTCCGGCGACTAGGCTCATGTAGGCGCCGCGGCGGTTGGACGGGACGGTCATGGAAACCGCCGCTTGTCCCGGCACGAAGCGACCGCTGGCAAAGGCGAAGAAAAACGCCGCGAGCAGCAGCGTCTGCCAGACCGGCAGCGGGCCGCTCGATGTGAGCAACCGGATGACCACGCAGGCACCGGCGACCAGGAATAGATAGATCCGCAGTTTCCCGTGGCGGTCGGCGAGCCTGCCGGTTAGATAGATGAGGAACAGGCTCTTTTCCGGCAAGCCGACGTTGCCGACCAGATAGGGCGAGAGGAAGGGTATGATCGTGAAATGACCGAAGACCATCGCGCCAACAGCAGCGTTGCGGCGTTGTCAGAGAGCCCGCAGGCCAGGGTTGCGAAGGTGAAACCCGCGTAACAGAACAGCAGGAGTTTGCGCCGGTCGAAGCGGTCGGTGAAGGGGGCCGCGGCCAACCCGACGACGCCCGCGGTGATTGCGTAGGAGGAAATCAGGCCGCCGAATTCCCTGGGCGTGATGCTGAGTTGGCGCATCAATTGCGGTCCGAGCGGCATCATGATCATGAAGTGCTTGGATTGAGTTGCTGAAGGAACGGGAAGTCCGGAGCGACCTGCTTGCCCGTGTCGGCGGATTCCATGGCGGCGCGGACCAGGGCGAGGCTCTTGAGATTGTCGGCGGCGGAGTTTTCGGGTTCGCGGTCTTCCTCGATGGCGCGCATCAACTCGCCCATCGCGCCGCGGAAACCATCGGGGAACCAGGAGCCGTCGAGTTTCGCGATGGCGCTGCCCTCCTCGGTGTGGACCTCCACCTCGCGAATGCCGCAGATTTCGCCAACCGCATGGAGAGTCCCCTTGGTGCCGGTGATGGTGCAGGTTTCGCGCGCGCCGAAACGGCTGCCGCCATTGAAGGCGAGTGTGGCCATGCCCTCGGGGAAGGCCACGATCGCGCCGCCTAACAAGGGCGGCTTGACTGGCTGGGAGGGGAAGCGGGAGACGCTCGCGGCCACCGAAACGGCATCGGCTCCGGGAAAGAACGAGCGGACTGCGTCAAACCAATGGATCCCGAAATCCTCGAACATCAGGTGGTGGATTTCCTCGAACGGAGTCCCGGCGGTCCAAGTATGGTCCCAGTTGAGCACCATGTGAACCGACCCGACGTCGCCAATGACTCCTGCTTTCACGGCCTCGCGCAAATAACAGAAATACGGCGCCCAGCGCCCGTTTTGGTTCACGGCGATGCGCACCCCGGCATCACGGGCGCACGCGACCAGCCTTTGTCCGGTGGCCGCATCGAGCGCGAAGGGCTTCTGGCTGAGGATGTGTTTGCCCGCGGCGGCGGCCTTTTCGATCAAGCCCGCGCGCGGCACCGGATGGGTGGCGATGTCCACAATGCCGATGTCCATAATATCTAGCAACTCGTCGGCACTGTCGCAAACCCGGGCGTCCGGATAGAATTCATCGCGGCGTTTCTCGGCGTTGCCACGCACGGGATCAAAAAAGGCGACGACCTCCCACCCCGCCGCGCGGTAGGCCTTGAGGTGGTGTTCGGTGATGCCGCCGCAGCCCATCAATCCGATCTTCGGCGCAGGGCCGGCGGGCGATGGAGGACCATAGGAAAATACCGGCGCGGGGATGTGCGCGGCGGCGGTGGATTTGAGGTCGTAGTTCTTGGACATGGCGGTAAGGATCAGGAAACCAATGGCACCGTGCAGCCTCGTTCCACGCTGAGCACCGCGGAATCGACAATCTGCTGGCCGATGCGGGCGATGGCGGGCGAGAGCGGGCCGTCGATCGGGAGATCGTTTTCCAAGCAATGCAGCATGTAGAAAATCGGGTTATGGAAAGGATGACCTAACGAATCGGCTGGTAGCTCCGCGCCCTGCGGGCAGTCGGCGCTTTGCAGGTGCACGGTGGGTTCGAAGTCATAGCTGGAAAGCGTGCCGTGGGTGCCGACGATCACAAACCCGCACTTCGGTTGCGGTTGATGGGTCCATGGATCGCTGAAGGTGCCCCAGCGGGTTTCGAATTTCGACAATCCGGTGGCGTAGCGGGCGATGACGATGGCGTGTTCATCGACTTCGAGTCCGGCGGGCCTGTCGGTGACTGCGGTCACTTCGATGGGTGCCCGGCCGTTCATGAACCAGGTGCCAAGCGTGGTGCCGTAGCCGAGGTAATCTAATAGGGACCCGCCGCCCGCGGATTTCTTGTAGAACCAACTCGCCGCCTTGGCCTCGGGCGTGGGGGTGGTTTCGATCTTGTCGGCGGCATGCCAGAGCGGACCGCGGTTGCCGTCGTAGTAGTGGACTTCTAGCGCCTCGCCGATCCGGCCCTCCGCGATGAGTCGCTTGGCGGTGACGTGCGATGGATACCAGCGCAGCGGCCAGTTGATGACGAGTTCCTTGCCGGTGGCGGCCATGGCGGCGATCATCGCGTCCGCGTCGGCGAGACTGGCGGCGAAGGGTTTCTCTATCAGGATGTGGGTGCCGAAGGGGGCGACTTTCTTCGTCCACTCCGCGTGCTGCGCGGTGGCCGGGCAGAGGATAACGAGGTCGGGCTGGGATTGTTCGAGGCACTGGCGGTAGTCGGTGAACACGCATTCGGCCGGGATCGCGAAGTTGGTGATCGCGCCTTGCATGCGCTCACGCTGTTCGTCGCAGATGGCGGTGATTTCCGCGTTCGGGTGTTCGTGCACCATGCGCAAAAGGTCGCCCATGTGCATGTGGTCGAAGTTGATGCCGGCGATTTTCCAGGGTCGGTTCATGAGTAGTCGGTGGGTTCGTGGCGGCGGTTTTCAACCGCCGCCACTTTTTGCATCCGCGAAGGCATAGGCTTGCGCGGGGTTGGTCACGAAAATGCGGCGCAGATCATTGTCTGATAGATCCGCGACTTTCATTTGGTCGGTGAAGGTGGTGAGTAGGTAATTCATGCCGGGCGATCCGCCGTGGTGTTTCCAATACGACCTGCGCGCAGCGTCCATGCCGAGCATGATTTGATCGGGAAATTCGGAAATGAGTTTTACTAGAAGATCCAGCGTCGGATTGCCTTGTTCCGGTTTCCAGCGGTACGCGCTGTCGTATTCCAAACATACGCCGGTCGAGAGGATCTCGCGGTGATACGAGGGGTCGGGCTTGCGGTCGAGGTGGGAGAGCACGACGTGGTGGAGATCGACGCCGTGTTTTGCTAACAAGGAGGCTTGCTCCATGCCGAGCGTGCCCTGCTCGGTGTGGGTCAGTATGGGACAGCCGGTTAGGCGGTGCGCGGCGGCAGCGGCGGCGAAGATCTTCTCCGCGCGCGGGGTGATGGTTTCGCCGGTGGCGATCTTGATCAGTCCCGCGCGGTGTGGCGAGTGCTGCGGGAAGGGGCCGTTGCAATCGCGGGCGTCGATTCCTTCGGTGATTTCGCTGAGGAAGAGCGCGGTGAGTTCGTCTTCGGAATAGGAATTCCCCCAGTGGCCGGGGTCGTAGTATTTCGCGAGGTGCAGGCCGGTCGGACAGACGATGTGCACGCCGCTGCGGCGCGAGACTTCGGCGAGTTTCATCACGTTGCGCCCGCAATCGCAGGGCATCGAGTCGATCACCGAACAGCCGCCAAGTTGATGGAATTCCGCCAGCTCCCGCGATGCCGCATCCACATCATCAAGCAGGAAACCGGCATCGACCACCGTGGTGTAGCTGGCATCGATGATGATGTGCTCGTGCGCGTAGCAGACGCCGAGGTCATCGGGGGCGATGTCGCCAAGGACGGTGCGGATGAAGCTCATAGGTCAATGCCTTCGCCATTTCCGAGGACACGATATGGCTGACCGACACGCCGGCATTCGGTTTCGAAGAGTTCGGGCGTGGCGGTGTTGAAGGCGAACAGGTCGAAGTGATGCGGGATGGCAAGCCGGGCATGGATCGCACGGGCGAGCTCGGCGGCCTCGCGGCCGTCGAGGTTGCCTGCGACGCGGCGTTCGGGCTTGTTGCCGTTGATAGGGACGAAGGCGATGTCGGGAGAGAAGGGTTCGAGCGCGGCGACGAGGCCGTCGTGCATCAGCGTGTCGCCGCTGTGATAGAACGTGAGTCCGCCGACTTGGGCGACGAAACCGAGGAACTTGCACTGCCCGTTTTCATCGCGTTCGACGGTGTTGTGGGCGGCCGGGATGCCGTGCAAGGTGATGTTGCCGATACTGGTGGATTCGCCCGCATCGATTTCCACCAAGTGCTTCTCCACCGCGCCAAGGCGTTCGATGACGAAGGCGCGGTTGGCGCGGGGGATGACGAGTTCGGCCTCCGGGTTTGCCGCGAGAAGCGGCAACAGGGTTTCCGCGTCCAGGTGGTCGGTGTGGTTATGCGAGCTGGTGATGACGTCGATGCCGGTTAGTAGGCCGGGATCGATGACGCGCTCGGTGACTCGCGTGTGCGGCTTGTCGGTGGTGGCGTATTTTTTCGTCAGTGAGTCGGAGAGATAGGGATCGAAAAGGATCGTCGCTTCCGGGGTGACGACCAGAAACCCGCTCTGGCCGAGCCACCAGGCGCGCGAACGGCCTTGCGTTCGGGCGTTAGCGATGTCGTCGATTAGCGCTTGGTCTTTTTGATAGGCGGGGTTCATGACAAACCAAGTTCATTTTTCACGATTTGTATTCCTTCGCACATACTGGCGAGTTTGCGCTTCGCGGCCCAGCGGGCGGTCTGGCTGAGGCCGCAGTCCGGTGCGAAGACGAGGCGGTCGGCGGGGGCGTGCTGGAGGCAGAGGCGCACGCGGTTGGCGATGTCCTCGGCGGTTTCGATGTAGTAGCTTTTCACATCGACGATGCCGACGGCGACGTCCATGCGCTCGGCGATCTGTGAGATGAGTTCGATTTCGGCGAACTCGCGGCTGGCCATTTCGACGTGCATTTCGTCGCACTTAAAGTCGAGGAAATCGGGGAACATCGGGGCGATGCGGCGGAAGCCGACGGCGTGGCCCTTGAAGTTGCCGAAGCAGAGGTGGGTGCAGAGGCGGGTCTTGCCATAGACCGATTCAACGGTGCGGTTGAAGATGTCCACGAAGCGCTTGGTGTCCTCCTTATAGGCGTAGCAGCTCATCGAGGGTTCATCGACGCTGATTTCTTGGCAACCCGCTTCGACCAGCGCTTCCAGTTCAGCTCGAACGATGGGCAACAGCGCTTCGGTTAGTGCCCAGCGGTCGGCGTAGTTGCCGTTGGGCAGCAGGCGTCCGCTCATGGTGTAGGGGCCGGGGACGCTGGCTTTGAGGGTGACGGGGAGGTCGTTAGGAAACGGTTTCACTAGGCGCACGAGACGCTTGTATTCCTCGACCACGCCGAGGCCTTGGGGCGCGCTGAGTTCGCCGACGACTTGGTGTTTTCCGCGTTGGTCGTGGGCGGGCGGGCCGAAGCGCCGCGGCGAGGCGGATTCGAGTTCGATGCCCTTGATGTAGCCATAGAACGAGAGGTTGAAATCGAGGCGGGTTTGTTCGCCATCGGTGACGACATCGAGGCCGGCGGAGAGTTGGTCGTGGAGCGCGGTGACGACGGCATCGTCTTGGACCTCGGCGCGGTCGGCGGAACCGAAGCGGTCGAGGTTGGCGGAGGCGAATTCGAGCCACGCGGGAAACGAGTAGCTGCCGATGACGGAGGTGCGGAGTGGATTGGACTTCATGTTATTTTGTTATTGGATTACTAGATAGGTCGTATGGGCATATAGGTCCTATACGCCGAAATGATTGAGTTTCCAGTCTGCCGCACCGGTGTGTGCCTTTTTGGAAGGTGTTTCCAAGAGTGCTTCTTGTTGGCGCAGGCGGTGTTGGAGAGTCGGAACATTGACTATGCCGGTTTCCAGGGAGAGCGCGGCGGCGGTGCCGGCGGCCTGGCCCATGGCCATGGTTTGGGCCATCGAGCGGCACGAGGCGTGGGCATCGTGAGTGGCGCTGAAACAACGGCCGGCTACCCAAATTTCTTCCCGCCCCTTCGGCACAAGCGTGCGGTAGGGAACGTCGTAGGCTTGACCGTTAGGGACGTAGGCCCATGCGGTTTCCTCGCCGCCACCGGCTGCGGGGCGGTGGTCTTCGATGGGCGCGCCGCAGAGCAGCACGCGGTCGTCGAAGCGGGCCACGTTCATGCAGTCGTCGCGGGTGAGGCGGTATTCGCCATGGACGCGGCGGGTTTCGCGCACGCCGATGTGATGGGAAAGGCCGATGATGTGGGAGTGCTCGAAACCGGGCACGCAGTCTTGGAGAAACTGTTCGTAGATAAACGCCTGGCGGCGTCCTTCGCGCTCGGCCTCGCCGAGCTGTTGGAAATCGGTGGGATCGAGAGCGGCGACGCGCACGGCGACGGTGGAGATGCAACCCGCGGCATTCATCGGGTGCAGGCTGCCGGCCTTGCGCGGTAGTGGATGCGTGCCCGCGTCCACGGCGGCGGACATGCGCTGCAGGAGCATTTTCTTGCCGCCTGCGGACTCGTAGGCTGCTAGGTCGACGTTGCTCATGCGGAAGGTGGTGGTCATCGACTGGGCGGGATCGATGTCGCCGGCCTTTTCATAGGGGATGTCCGCGAGATGGCAGAGGTCGGCATCGCCGGAGGCATCGATGAAGCGCTTGGCGCGGATACGGAAAAATCCCTGGCGGGTGGAAATCACGACTCCCGTTAGGCGGCCGTTTGGATCGCTCTCCGCGGCGACGAGGGTGGCGTGGAGGAGGGTGCGGACGCCGGATTTTTCCAGCAATTCGTCCCAGACGAGTTTGAGGCGTTCCGGGTTGTAGTTCACGCCGGTGCCCGCGCCGTAGGTGTTAGGACGGAGGAAGACGGCCTTGGCGGCGTCGAGTGAATCGACGACGCGGTCGGGGATGCCGCCGACGACCTTGCGCGGGTCCTCGCCCGGGGTGAAGAAGCCGTAGAAGGTGTCGAGCATCTGGGTGCTGGTGCCGCCGGGGAAACCGTAGCGCTCCAGCAAAATCACGCGATGCCGGCCGCACTCACGGGCTGCAAGCGCGGCCGCGCAGCCCGCCGAGCCCGCACCGACGACGAGGATGTCGGTCTCCGCGAGGACGGGGATGCGGTCGAGGATGAGCGGGGAGCTTTGGATTTCAGATTTCAAATTTGAGATCTATTTTCCGACGTTGGCGTAGAGGCGGGCGAGGCGGTGGGCGTGTTCGTCGTAGGCGGATTCGAAGAGTTCGGTGGCGCGTTCCTTGCCGCAGATGACCGGGCTGGTGAGGACTTTCGGCGGTTGGCCGGCGGCGGTGAGGCGGGCGGCGGTTTCGGCTTTGAGCGAGTTGATGAGCAGGCAGCCGCCGACGGTGGAGCCGGGCGCGACCGGGGTGTCGAGGCCGGGCACGCGGACCATGGCGTCTCCAACAGGCGCGCCGGTGTCGAGGATGATGTCGGCGAAGTCGGTGAGCTTTTTGCCGCGCGCGTCGCGGGTGGTGGACGCGTCGAGGTGTTTTTGGGTGACGAGGGCGACGACCTTGATGCCGCGCTGTTGGAATTCTTCGGCCATTTCAATGGGGACGACATTGCAACCGCTCGAGGAAATGATGAGTGCGGTGTCCTGATCGGATAGGTCGAAATTGCGCAGGATGCGGTTGGCGAGGCCGCTGACGTTTTCGAGGAACATCGCTTGGCGCTGGCCGTTGGCCCCGACGACGAGGTTGTGGAAGGAGAGGGAAAGCTCAACGATCGGGTTCCAACCGGGGAAGGAGCCATAGCGCGGCCACATTTCCTCGACCATCATGCGCGAGTGGCCGGAGCCGAAAACGTGGACCATGCGTCCGGCGAGAATGGTGGCGGTGAAGAGATCGGCGGCCTGCTCGATGAGTGGGAGCTGCTGCTCCACGGCATCGATGAGGCCGCGTGATTTGGCGAGGAATTCCTGTGCGGGTGTCATGAGGTTGGTGAGGTAAAATCAAGGGCGGTGCGCGCCGCTCCCAGCGCGCCTGCGCGGTCGCCAAGGGCGGCGGAAACCAGGCGCGCGCGGTGGCCGTTAGGACGCCATTCGAAATGGTTAAGGTGGCGGGCCAGCGGACCTAACAATGCGTCTCCCGCGCGGGCGATGCCACCGCCGAGGATGACGAATTCGGGGTCGAGCACGTTGATCAGTCCGGAGATCGCCGCGGCAAGGGCGCGGATGGAGGTTTCCCAGGCCTCTTGGGCAACAGGATCTCCGGACATCGCGGCTTCTACTAGCTCGCGGGTGTCGGTGAAGCGGCCGCGCGTGCGTTTCTCCACGGTGTGGTTGCCGATGGCATCTTCGAGGGAACCGGGAGTGCCGACAATGTCCGGCGGCCCGGCGGGATCGAGCGAGAGATGGCCGAGATGGCCCGCCCTGCCGAGATGACCGCGGAGCAGGTGGCCATCGACAACGGCCGCGCCACCCACGCCGGTGCCAAGGGTTAGAAGAAAGGCGTTGCAGGCCCCTTTGGCGGCGCCCAGCCAGGTTTCGCCAAGCAGTGCCGCCTGCGCGTCGTTGAGGACGGGGACGGAGGTCGGGGAGCCGAGGCATTCCTGCCATTCATGACCTTCCAAGCCCGGCAAGCGCCCTGGCATCGAGGCGATGGAAAAACCGTCGCGCGACGGCATGCCGGGCGACGCGAATCCATGCGCGATGGGCGTGACACCCGCCATCCGCGCGACCTCGGAGGCGGCGCGAATGACATTTTGTTTCCAATTCTCCGTGCCGTCGTCGCCGGTCGGCATGACGTGATCGGCCAGCACGGTTCCGGATTCATCCACCGCCAACGCCTTGATCCGCGTGCCTCCGACGTCGATGCCAATCACCTGCTTCATGAGTCCGCCGGGATTTGTCCTTCGGAAACCGACCATCCGCCGTCCACGGCCACGACCTGCCCGGTGATGAAGCGTCCGCCGTCGGAGAGCAGGCACACGGCGAGCGCGTCGAGATCCTCGGGCTTGCCGATGCGACCGCCGTCGAGCGGTTGTTTGGTGGCGATGAAGCGCAGGATTTCCTCGTCCTCCGCCGCGCGGCGGGCCATCGGAGTCTCCACCAGCGCCGGCGCGATCACATTGCAGCGGATGTCATTGGAAGCGTAATAGGCCGCGATGGACCGGGTGAACCCGATGACGGCTGCCTTGGAGGCCGCATAAACATGGGTGGAAAAATAACGCGGCGAGGGCGAGGAACCGAGCACCGATCCCATGTTAAGAATCGCCCCGGAAACACCGCGGGAGAGAAACGACCGGACCGCCGCGCGGTTGCTGAGCATGAGCGATTTGAGATTCAGGTCGAGCGTGCCGTCGATGCCCTCGGCGCTCACCTCGTGCAAGGGCCCGTCGCCGAACGAACGGCCGCTGCCGCCCGCGACATGATAGAGTCCGTCAAAACCGCCGAAGGATTCCAGACAATCCGCGATCGCCGCCTCGGCGGTTTCCTCCGAGCAGGCATCGCCCGTCAGCACCCGGACCATGCCGGGCGCGATGGCATCCAGCGCGCGGCGGGCGTCCTCCGCGCTTTGTGGATTGCGCCCGACGGCTACCACTGCCGCGCCCTCGGCCACCATCGCGCGGGCCGCGGAAAGCCCGAGGCCCGTGGTGCCACCGATGACGACAATCCGCTTTCCCGATAGTTTTTGGGTCATGCGCCGCGACTCTCGCCAACTTGGTGCGGCTTGTCTTGTAAGACTCGATCCGGTTTGTGTAAAAATCGCGCATGGAAAACAACTTCAACGCGCGCGGCTTTCTCGATCAGGTGAACTGGGAGCAGGTCGCCCGCCAGCTTGGTGAGCTGCTTGCCGAGGACGCCTTTTTCATAAAGGACGCCGATGGCCGCTTCGTGATGCAGAACCGCCGGGCCTGCGATTACTGCAACGCCGTCGACGAGTCGCAAACCCTCGGCAAGAGCGATGCCGACTTCTGGCCGGGCGAGCGTGCCGCCCGCTACGCCGAAGGCGACCGCCTTGTCATGGGCACCGGCCGCCCGCTCGTCAACCAACTCGCCCCCGCTCCGGAGGAGGTGGGCTCGGACAACATGATCGTTTACAGTAAATTCCCGGTGACTGATCACGACGGCCGGGTGATCGGCGTGGCGGGCCTGCACCGGCGCATCGATGCGAAATCCACGCAATCCACACCGCTCGGAGCAGTCTATCGGGCCGTGCGCAGGATCCACGAGGACTACGCCAACGACAACTTGCGCATGACCGAACTCGCGCGCCTCACAGGACTTTCACCCAGCCAGTTCAACCGGCGTTTCAAGACGGTGCTTGGCGTCAGTCCCAAGGAATACCAACTGCGGGTGCGGATGCGAACGGCCTGCCGGCTGCTGGAATCCACCGACTGGACGGTGGCGCGGATCGCCGCCCACTGTGGATTTCATGATCACAGCCACCTTTCCCACGTGTTCCGCCGCCAGACCGGCCAGAGCCCCGGACAATACCGCTCGCAGCACACGGCCGGCGGGGCGGGGGAGCAGCGTGGCGGCGATCACCGGTCGCCGTGAGCCCTCCTCACTGGAGCCATCCATACCCGGCGACCGGTGATCGCCGCCACGATTCCGCCTCCGGCTTTCATCTCAGCCAGACGGATTTCAGATAGGGCTCGTCGGTGAAATCCTCCGGCATGGGCGAGTGGCGGGCGCTCATCGGGCGGTGGGTGGCGCTGCGGAGTTGTTTCTGAAATTCATTGAGACCGAGGTTGCGGCAGTTGGTGGAGCAGAGCAGCCAGCCATCGGGTGTTAGCAGGTCGGCGGCGAGGGCGGCGAGCTCGCCGAAATTCTCCTCCACGCGGAAGACCTTGCCCTTTTCGTCGCGAGAGAAGGTCGGCGGGTCGAGCACGATGCCGTCGAAGGTGCGGCCCTGTTTGGCGAAGCGGCGGAGCCAGTGGAAGGTGTCGCCCTTGCAGAAGTGGTGGGCGGCGGGGTCGAGCTGGTTGTGGGAGAAATTGCGCTTCGCCCAGTCGAGGTAGGGTTGTGATAGATCGAGCGTGGTGGTCTCCGCGCCGGCCATGGCGGCGGCGCCGGAGAAGGCGCCTGTGTAGGCGAAGGTGTTGAGCAGGCGCAGGCCGGGGGCCATCAGGCGGCGGACTTCGGCGCGGTTGTCGCGCTGGTCGAGGAAGATCCCCTGCGAGTAGCCCGACTGGAACGAGATCTCGGAGGCGACGCCGTTTTCGTGGATGAGAAACGGTTCGGTCACCTCCGGTCCGGCGAGATGGGTGGGCGATTCCTTCTGGTGCTGGTCGAGCCGCTTCCAATAACAGGAAACGCCCTGGTCGCGGATCCATTCGCGGACCTGCGGCGCGAGGTGGCTGCTAGTGGTGGAAGCCAGCCAGCGGCCGGCGTAGGTTTCCAGGATCAGTCCGGGCAAGCCGTCGCCGCCGCCATCGATGAGGCGGACGGCGTTCGTTGCCGGAGTGAGCAGGCGGGCGCGCTTGGCGACGGCGTTTTGAAGAAGATGAATCATGAAGGCGGGCGAATCTAAGCGCGGATTTCACGGCCGACGAGGCTGATGTTGCGCGTTCCATTTCTGTCTTGCGGATACTCCGGGACGGGTTCATATTATAGGTGCAAATTACCCCCTAATGTTATGGAAAATCTCATCGTCATCGCCAATCTCGGACGGGTCAGGCCCGTGAAATTCAAGCCGGCGGGGGATGATCCGCTAGAGGAGGCGCATCTGCTCGAGGAGCCCGGAAGCACGGTGGAAATGAGGCCGCAGTCGATCCACCAGGCGGTCACGGACAGCGCCGGTCGGTTTCCGCAAGGCGGGCCGGCCGACCGTCTGGCGGGGATGTCATACGGGGAGGAACACCACTTGGAAGCCGAGCTTGAAACCCAGGCGCTGGAGCGCGTGGCCGCCAAGATCGGCGAGATCGTGGCCTGCGCGGGCTACCCGACGTGGCGGCTGGTGATCCCGCAGGAGATCATGCCGGCTTTGCTGAAAGCCCTGCCACCCGCGGCGCACAAGACGTTGGGCGGGGTGGTCGCGGGCGACCTGACGAAAATCCCCCTCGTGGACTTGGAAAAACGCTTTCTCCACGAAAGCGTGGCCTAACGAAAAATCGCCATGGAAACCGAGCAACATCTCAACGACCCGTGGCTCATCGCCGCATGGCCCGGAATGGGCGCGGTGGCGATCAGCGCGGGATACTATATGATGGCGAAGCTCGGCATGCACTTGCTGGCTGAGTTTCCGGCGCGCGAGTTTTTCGATCTCGAGCGCGTCGAGGTGAAGGGCGGGCTGATCCAAACCGGACGCCTGCCGCGCAGTCGGCTGTTTCTTTGGAACGACCCGAACAAGAAGCATGATCTCATCGTTTTCATCGGCGAGGCGCAGCCGCCGTCAAAGGGCGGGGCGTTTTGTTCGCAGCTCATCGGCCACGCGCGGCAGCTCGGGGTGCAGCGGGTTTTCACGTTCGCGGCGATGGCCACGCAGATGCGTCCGGAGCATGAGTCGCACGTTTTCGGGGCTGCCATTGATTCGCGGACCCTGGCAGATTTCAAGCGGCTCGACATGAAGGTGCTGGAGGAGGGGCAAATCAGCGGGCTCAACGGAGTGCTGCTAGGAATCGCCGCCGACAACGGGATGCGCGGCGGCTGTTTGCTCGGCGAGATGCCGAGCGTTTTCTCGCAGTTTCCATTTCCCAAAGCCTCGCTCGCGGTGTTGAAAGCCTTCAGCGCGATGTCGGAAATCTCCATCGACTTCAAGGAACTGCACGTGCAGTCCCGGCAGGTGGAGAAGGGCTTGGAGGAGTTTCTCCATCGCTTGGAAAGTTCCGTCGGAGCGCCGGAAGGACCGGGTGAGGAGGTCGAAGAAGCCGAGGTGGAGAAGGCCGCACCGCGTCTGAGCGGTCGCGACAAGCAACATGTCGAGAAGCTGTTTGAGACGGCCCGCGAAGATCGTTCCCGGGCCTACGAGCTAAAGCAGGAGCTCGACCGGCTCAATGTTTTCCATGAATACGAGGACCGCTTCCTCGACTTGTTCAAGGAGCCTGGCTGATAGATTCGCCCGCGTTTCCGGCTTGGAGCGCGTGATAGACGCGGATCGCCGCGTAGGCGTCGTTGGCGGCGTAGAGCAGTTGGCGCTCGGTCAGCTCGCGGGCCGCCCAGTTCGAGGTGGTGGTGGATTTCGACTTCGAGAGCTTGCGGTTGAAAAGCATGGCGACGGCCGACTTCGCGCCGACGGCATTTCGATAGCCAAGGAGTTTGAACGAGCGGTCGAGGTCCACGATGGCACCGGGGCGGAGGCCGAAGCGGCTGGAAATCTGGTCGAGGTCGCCGCCGAGGCCGAAGCCGATCTTGGTGAGTTCGGTGGATTTTAGCAGCTCGATGATGGCCGGGTGGCTGCCGGTGAAATGTGACTGAAAGATGAAGGCTTTCTCAGTGGTGGCGAATTGCAGCACGTGCGGGCCCTCGGATTTCTGGCCTTTTAGAAAAGTCGGCTTCG
>CAMDLP010000022.1 GCA_945901795.1 Akkermansia muciniphila
GTATCGACGCTCAGCCCGCCGATCATCCCGAACGACCTCACCTCGTTCAAATCCCGCGGCATTTCCCAGGTCGAGCGCGACCTCCAGCAGAAGCTCATGGAAATCCGCGAAACCTACCTCGCCACCATCGACCACTTCAACTGGAACAAACTCGTCTATGAGGCGGAGATCCAGTTCGAGCCAATCATCGGCGGGATCTATCACCTCTACGAGATGCGCGGGCGCAAACTGCTTTCCATGATCGGCCCGGACGAGTGGCCGCAGAAGCATCTCGCCACGGTCCGGCTCAATATGGACCGGCAGTGGAAAATCGTCGAAACCGGCTCCGGCGTGGACTCCCGCGAGCTCTTCGGCAGTGTGGAAATGTGAAGGCCGTCTATCCGCGTTTCCGCTCCAGCAGGACGAGCATCATGAAGGAGAGGAACAAATTCAGTTCCTCGCGCGCGGTCATTTCGCCGAGTTTCTCGATTTGGAAACGGCCCTCCCAGAACGCGGGCTGCTTGGTCAGCCGCATCGCCGGAGCACCGCTGCTGCGGTTTGCCAGATAGCTCGGGTGCAGGAAATAACCGCTGAACATGCCGACGATCGGGATGTCGCTGACGATTGAATCCGCCACCTTGATCCAGGCGTTTTCCTCACGGATCGAGAAGTCCGGCGAGTTGTCGCCGGGATTGAACGTCTCGTAATGCGCCTTCCAGATCGAGCGCCATCCGCGGCGGCCGACGCTGCCGATCGCTCCGCCGGCGGCATCCGTGGAATGGTAGCGGGCGGACCAGTCAATCATTTGATTCGCCTTGATCTCGGCGAGGCGTGTGCCCTGCGATTTGTCCGTCCAGATTTCCACATGTTCGCGGAATTTGAAGAGCTTCTGTTTGGTGTAGAGAATCGTGCGGCCGGTGGCGTCCGTCACCGTCGCCTGGCTGGCGAGCGCAAGAATCTTGAAGGAGAGCGTGAGCGGATACTGGATGCCGTGGAGCTGGCGGGAAATGTCATCGGTCGCCGGAATCGTGGGAATGGCCGGCGGCGCGTAAGGGTTCGGTGTTTCCATGGGCGGGAGGTATTTCAGATCCGGGGAAATGCCAAGCCCCGTGCTTCAGGGACATGGACATCTCGTCGATGCACGATGGGACGAGACGTCCGATCCCCTTATTTTGCCGCGTCTAGCAACCCGGCGGCGTAGGCTTGGAAGACGCGGGCGATCTCGTCGCGCACCCGGCGGAAGACGGCCATTTGCTCGTCCTCCGTGCCGGGCGCGTGCGCTGGGTCGTCGAAGCCCCAGTGGTGGCGGTTGAGCTGGCCGGGAAAGATAGGGCAGACCTGATCGGCGTTGCCGCAGACGGTGATGACGGTTTTGACATTGTCCGCTAGAAATTCATCGAGGTGCTTCGAGTGGTGGCCGCTGATGTCGATGCCGATTTCCGCCATCGCCTTGATGGCGAGCGGATGGACGTAGCCGGCGGGTTTCGAGCCGGCGCTGGCGACGCGGAAATCGTCGTTGAGTGCGGCGCGGAGAATGCCTTCGGCGAGGTGCGAGCGGCAGCTGTTGCCGGTGCAGAGGATGAGGATGGCGGGTGGTTTCATGGTGGAGGTTGCGAGCTGATGGTTGATGGTTGATAGGAAGAGGATGAATGAAAGCCGGGATGAATCCCGCTGTCCGGTGGTGTGGATCTTTATCTTTCTATCAACTCTCAACCATCAACATCTTCCGCAGCAGCCGGGTTCGCGGGTGCCGATGCAGAGAGGGACGGCGATGAGCGCGCCGAGGACGGTTGCGACCGGATAGAGCCAGAGAAACTGGAAATTTCCGCTGACGATGGCGGGGGCGAGCGAGCGGGCGGGGTTCATGGACGCACCGCAGATCGGCCCGGCGAACATCGCTGCCATGGCCACCACCGCGCCGATGGCGATGCCGGCGGTGACGCCCTTTTCCTTTGCGCCGGTGGAGACGCTCAGGATGACTAACATGAGGATGGCGGTGAGCACAATTTCCAAGATGAAGCTCTGCTGCCAGCTTCCGCTAGGCAGCGTGGCTCCGAGTGTGGGGTTTCCTGGAAAAAGGATTTTGAGTAATCCGCTGGCGGCGAATGCCCCGGCGAGTTGGGCGGCGATGTAGCCGGGGAAGCTCTTCCACGCGAAACGTCCAGCGACCACGAAGCCAAGGGTGACGGCGGGATTGAGATGCGCTCCGCTGATGTCACCGAAGGTGTAAATCATCGCCATCACGATGAGGCCGAACACCAGCGCGATCCCGGCATGGCCAATGACGCCGCCGGTGAATTGATTGACGACGATGGCCCCGGTCCCCGCGAAAACGAGGGCGAAGGTGCCGAGAAATTCTGCGAACAGGCGTTTCATGATCTTAACAGCAGCCGGTGGGTCCGCATTTTCCAGCGATGGCCGGCAGGCGGGTGAGGGAGGGCAGGCCGCAAAGCTCTGGAGCGAGACACTCGGTGTGTTTGTGAGCGAGTTGGAGAACGACGGCGTCGTCGGTTAGCTCGTGGCCGGTGATGGTGTATTGGGAAATCACTCGGTCCTCGTATTCGATTTCGACGGGCACGGAATCGTCGGGCAAAATGGATTTCGCCTTGCCGAGGATGCTCGCCATTTTTCCGGTTTCGATACGGTGGTCGTAGTCCTCGCCAACCCAGATCTGGATCTGGCAAGTGGTGGTTTCACGCAACGTGCCGCCGCAGTCGAGGAAGGCTTTTTGCACACGCCCGACCTCGGTGACGTGGAAGGAAACGGGCACCCCACCGCCGTCGGGCAGACGGATGCGGAAGAAGCGGTCGGCGTGTGCCATGAGCAATGATTTGAGTTTGGAGAGTTTCATGATTTGAGGGATTTGGGGCCGGGGCAGCAACTCGTCTCGCGAACGCCGAGGCGGGTACGGGCGCGGGCGGCGTCGGTTTTCAGAACGGCGTCGTCCGACTCGAAGAATTTTTCCAAGGTGCCGACGAGCTCGCGATATTTCGGCTCGATGCGGAAATAGGTCCATTTCTCGCACTTCTCGCTTTCGAGCAAACCCGCCTTGCGGATGACCTGCACGTGGCTTGAAACCGACGATTGCGGCATTTCCAGAATGTCCGCGAGCTCGCAGACGCAGAGCGCGTCCGCCAGCACGAGGCGGATGATCCGCCAGCGCGTGGGGTCCGCGAGGGCGCGGGAGAAATGCACGATGTTTTTCGTCACGGGAAGTATCGTGACGAAAAAAATCGTTATGTAAAGAGTCGAATTCCGTCATGCTGAACCGTCATGGCAGCGGGACAGGCCCTTCCATCACCGGAAAATTGAATGATTTCATTGCCTCCAAGGATTGGAAGAAAATCTTCACATCCGCAGGAAAATCAGCGGTGTTGCGCGTGACCACGGTGAGTTGATGCACTAGCGGGGTCGGTAGTCAGCCTACATCGTAAACTTCGTGCGTTAGTCCTTCCGCTTCAGCAGCGGGAAAAGCACCACGTCACGGATGGTCGGCGCGCCAGTGAGCATCATGCAGAGCCGGTCGAGGCCGATCCCGATGCCGCCGGCGGGTGGCATGCCGCATTCCAGCGTCTCGATGAAATCGTAGTCGATCTTCTGCGTCTCCTCGCCGGACTGGGCTTCGAGGCGCTGGCGCTGGACGTCGGGGTCGTTGAGCTCGGAGTAGCCGGGAGAAATTTCCTGGCCGTTGATGATGAGCTCGTAAACCTCGACGGTCTGGCCGCCGGGGCTGATCTTGGCCAGCGGGACAAGCTCGCTGGAGACGCGGGTGACGAAACACGGGTCGAAGGTTTTCTCCTCCACCAGCTTTTCGAAGACCTGCTGGATGACTTCGTGGTCCTCCATGTTAGCGGAAATCTGGATGCCCTTTTCCTCGCAGCGGGCGCGGCGACCGGCGGCGTCGATCTCGAAGAAGTCGGCACCGGCGGCGAGCTTGATCAGGTCGTGGTAGCTCGCGCGTTTCCATGGACGGGCGAGATTGATGGTGCGGGTGACGTTGCCCTCCTCGTCCTTGTGCTCGATCTGCAGGCCGCCGCAGAATTTCTCGGCGAGGTGGCAGGTGAGCTCTTCGACGAGGTCGGCCATTTCCTCGAAATCCGAGAACGCCCAATACGCCTCAAGCATCGTGAACTCCGGATTGTGACGGCGGGAAATCCCTTCGTTGCGGAAGCTGCGGTTGAGTTCGAAAATCTTGGTGAAGCCGCCGACGAGCAGACGCTTGAGGAAAAGCTCCGGCGCGATCCGCAGCGTGAGCGGCATGCCGAGCGCGTTGTGATAGGTCTCGAACGGCCGCGCGGCGGCGCCACCGGCGACGTCCTGCAGCATCGGAGTTTCCACTTCGAGGAACCCGCGGTCCTGGAGGAAGCGCCGGATTTCCGCGATCATCAGCGAGCGCTTCACGAACAGCGCGGCGCTGTCGGGGTTGCCCATCAGGTCGAGGTGGCGCTTGCGGTATTTGATCTCGCGGTCGGCCACGCCGTGCCACTTGTCGGGCATCGGGCGGAGCGACTTCGAGAGCACGGTGAATTTCTCCATCTTGATCGTCGGCTCGCCGGTCTTGGTCAGGAACGTCTCGCCCTCGATCCCGATCCAGTCACCGCGGTCGAGGCACTTCCAAGCGGCCACGCCGGTCTCGTCGAGCACCTTGACGTTCATGTAGCCCTGGATGCTGCCGTGGACGTCGGAGAGGGCGAAAAAGCAGGATTTCCCCATGTCGCGCAGCGCGGTGATCCGGCCGGCGACTTTCACTTGCAGGCCTTCGGCGAAATTCGCGCGGAGGTCGGCGGGGGTAACCGAAACCTCGAAGCGCGCGCCGAACGGATCGATCCCGAGTTCGCGGAGTTTCGCAAGCTTTTCGCGGCGGATGGCGATCAGATCTGCTTCGGTGGATTGCGGCTGCTGCGGGGTGACGGCTTCACTCATGTCGGGGACCGGAGTAGGCGGCGGGCGGGTGACCCGCAAGAGTTGAAACGGGATCGGCGCGATAATTCTCACTGCGGTGAAATATTTTCAGCGGAGCAATCGGGCGATTTCACCCCGTAAAAGCTAGCGGACGCCTTACTTTCAAGGATTTCACGGCCTGTCCGCGTCTAAAGGAACCGAGAATTCAAGCGGCTGGCTGCTTTTCGGACTTGGTCCAGCGATGCATGCCCTATCGCCACATTTCCTCGACAACGACTTCCTCGCCACCATCGGCCCGGCCGGAATCAGCCTGACTTACGCGCTGCCACCGATTTTACTCACCTTCGGCCTCGCCGGAATCGTCTGGGGCCTGTGAGGCCGCGAGCGCGGGTTGAACGAGGAGGCCCGCTGAAAGACGAGGACCGCTAGAAATTTCGCATGGCCGGAAGGGGGCATCAGTGCTACCTGTGCCGCGGATGTTTGAAGTCAGAGAAAAGCCGGACATGATCGAGCGCGCCTTGCTGGTGCGCTTCTATTTCGAGACGCACGAGGCGACGGAAGCCGAGTCCTTGCTCGACGAACTCGGCGAACTCGTCAAAACCCTCGGCGTTGAAGTCGTAGAGTCGGTGCTTTGCCGCAGCCGCGAAAAGCACAAGAAATTCCTCTGCGGCACCGGCAAAGCCGCTGAAATGGTCGAGCTCGCCCGCGCCCACGAGTGCGACGTCATCGTCATCGACAACGGCCTCGCCCCATCCCAGCAGCGCGAGTGGGAAAAACTCGCCGACCTCTGCGTGATCGACCGCGAGGAGGTCATCCTCGATATTTTCGCCAAGCGCGCCCAGACCAAGGAAGCCCGCCTCCAGGTCGAGCTCGCCCGCATGCAATACGCCCTCCCCCGCCTCGCACGGATGTGGGGCCACCTCGACCGCGAATCCGCCGGCTCCGGTGGTGGCGCGGGCGGCGGCGCCTCCCGCGGCATGGGCGAGAAACAGATCGAGGTGGACCGCCGTCTCGCCTATCAGATCATCGACCGCGCCAAGCGCGAAATCGAAGTCGTCCGCAAGCAGCGGAAAACCCAGCGCAAGGAGCGCGAGAAATTCGAAACGCCCCACGCCGCCATCGTCGGCTACACCAACGCCGGAAAATCCACCCTGCTCAACATCCTCAGCGGAGCCGACGTCATGGCCAAGGACATGCTCTTCGCCACCCTCGACACCACCACCCGCCGCATCGAACTGCCAGACGGCCAGCCACTGCTCATCACCGACACCGTTGGATTCGTTAGAAATCTTCCCCACCGTCTCATCGAGGCGTTCAAAGCGACGCTCGAAGAAGCCGCCCTCGCCGATTTCCTCATCCACGTGCTCGACGCCACCTCGCCGGAAATCGACCGGCTCCACGACACCACGCTCGAAGTCCTCGCGGAACTCGGTGCCGGGGACAAGCCCACCATCACCGTCCTCAACAAGATCGACCGCGTCACCGATCCGTTCGAACTCATCTCGCTGGACAAAAAATTTCCCGGAGCACTCCATGCCTCCGCCGTCACCGGACTCGGGCTGGAAGAATTGCTCAAACTTTGCAGCCAGGTCCTCGCCGACCGCGTCTGCCAACAGGAATACCGCATTCCCCAAAAACGCGCCGACCTCGTCAGCCTGCTCCACCGCGAGGCCAAGGTGCTCTCCACCGACTACGACGGCGACGACATCCTCGTCAGCGCCGTGGTACCCGCCGCCATCGCCGGGCGACTTGAATCCTTCGCGGCCGTTCCCGCCTAATTTCCACCCGATTCCATTCCATGCTCCGCTTCGCCTCTTCTGTCTTCATCGCGCTCATCACTCTTGCTCCAGCTCAACAAACTCCACCGCCTGCGCGCCCGGTCCTCCGCGCCCTGCCACTCGGCGGCGACGACGACATCAATTCCCAACCGGCACCCACGGCCGATCCGGTAGCCCCCACGACAGCACCATTACTTGTTAGGCCGGCTCCGCCGGTGGCCAAGGCGACTCCCCTCGAAACCGTCTCCGCGCCCTCGCCGCTCGAAGTAAAACCCACCGGCGACGACGCCGTGCGACTGCAGATTTTCCTCGATGAGGCGAAATTCGGCCCCGGCGTGATCGACGGCAGACCCGGTCAATTCACCGAGCTCGCCGTGCAATCCTGGAACGAGGTCAACGGCTATCCGATCTCCGACTGGGTCGCCGTCAACACCGCCGCCCGCAAAGCCGTCCCGAACCCGCTCGCCATCGCCATCGTCCCCGACATCTCGACCGCCTGGGTTGACACGTCCCTGCCGACGAAGAAAGCCCTGCAAGCCACCCGCAAACGCATGAGCTACCGCAGCCACGCCGAGTTCATGGCCGAGCGCTACCACACCGACATCCCCTACCTCACCGACCTCAACGGCAGTTCAAAAATCAACAACCTCAAGCCACGCGACACCATCATCGTGCCGAACGTGCGCCCCTTCATCATCGAAAGCCTAACCGGGACCGGCTACAAAACCGACGAAACCATGAGCCAGCGCCACGCCGTCGTGGACACCAAGATCAACCAGGTTCGCGTCTTCGAAGCGGCGCCCGCCGCCCTCGTCGTCGCCGAGCCCGGCGCCACCACCATCTCCACGGCCACCCGCCCTAACCGCGGCCTCATCGCCTCGTTTCCCATCACTCCGGGCAAGCCGCAGTCCATCAAATTCGGCACCTGGGAAGTCAGAAATTCCGTCGAACTCCCGCACTGGCGCTATGACCAGAAACTCCTCGATACCGGAAAACGCAGCGCCGACTCCGAGGCGCTCAACATTCCGCCCGGCCCCAACAGCCCGGTCGGCATCTTCTGGTGCGGCCTCAGCAAGCCCGGCATCGGCCTCCACGGCACCTCCGATCCGGAGACCATCGGCCGCGCCCGCAGCTCCGGCTGCATCCGCCTCGCCAATTGGGACGCCATCCGCCTCCCCACGCTCATCCGCCCCGGCACCACCGTGGAAATACGCTAACAGCAGTGGCCATCCTCACCTGTATCAGACGGCTAACGTGGCCAAAGTTCTCTAAAATAATCAACCCTCCGCCCCGCGCCACCGGTTGCCTGATAGACCACCTCGCTTTCACCCTGTTCCAAACTTCGAAACTCCCATGAAAGCCAAGCCAGAAACCCTCCTGAGTATCGGCGGACTGGCCGGTGGAGCCTCCGGCGCCGCCCGTGCCCGCCGCCATTCCGAGAACGCGCTATCCTCGTGATCGAGCGAGGGCCGGACGTCTCGTTCGCGAACTGCGGGCTGCCCTATCAAATCGGCGGCGAGATCCCGGACCGCGCAGAACTCGCGATCCAGACGCCGGAAAGCCTGCGCGCGCTTCTCAATCTCGACGTCCGCACGCTCACCGAGGCAGTGGCCATCAACCGCGCTAACAAGCAAGTCCGCGTGCGCTCGCTCGCCGACGGCGCCGAATCAGTGATCGCTTACGACAATCTCATCCTCGCCCCCGGTGCCGGCCCGCTGCGTCCACCCTTGCCCGGGATCGACAGCCCGCTCGTCCACACGCTGCAGAATTTGCATGACATGGACCGGATCAAATCCGCAGCCGCGGCGGTGGATCATGTCGCCATCATCGGCGCGGGATTCATCGGCTTGGAAATGGCCGAGCAGCTTCATGCCATCGGGAAAAAAAGTTAGCGTCATCGAACTCCAACCGCAGGCGCTGCCCCGGTTGGACGCGGAAATGGCGCAACCGTTAGAATACGCGCTGCGCGAAAAAGGCGTGGAGCTCATCCTCGGCGATGGCATCGACGGCTGTGAGGCAAACGGCCGGGAAGTTTCCACGACGGACTGCTCGTGCCGGTCGCCGAGTTGAAGGACGCAGGCGCGCAGATCGTGGACGTCCGGCCCGCCGCCACCGCGAAAAAGCAGCCCGTCCCCGGCGCGGTCAACATCCCTCAGGCAGAACTCCGCGGCCGCCTCGGCGATCTCGACCGCAGCCAGCCGGTCTTCACCGTCTGCTCACGCTACATCAATGAACGGCACAAGACTCGTTGGTGATTTTTCGATTATTTCCGGAAACGGTGGTGGAAACTTGTCGGAGTCGCATTTAGCTGGATGACTCGGGCAATTCCACCGAGCCCGAATGCGTCTTCAGGCCGCGTTCTCGGATCAGGCCGAGCATCATGATGAGCACTTGGCTGATCATGAAGGCGCTGAGCCAGAGGAAGGCGGCGTCGGTGAAGCCATAGGAATGGAGACCGATACCGAGCATGTTGGTGCCGAACCAGGACCAACTGGTGACGATGTTGCCGAAGACGGCCATGACCATCATCCCGCGCTCGCGGACCATGCCGCCCCAGCGGGCGTGGAGGATGATGGCGTTCCAAATGACGATGAGCAGGGCGCCGTTTTCCTTGGGGTCCCAGCCCCAGAAGCGGCCCCACGACTGGTCGGCCCAGATGCCACCGAGCACGGTGCCGACGAAGCTGGCGAGGGTGGCGAAACAGATCACGCCGTAGACCATGCCGCGCAGCGAGGCGGCGGTGGATTTCGGGATATTTCCGAAGGCGCGGCGGATCAGATAGACGGTGGCGATGGTGCCGGCGAGGAAGGTGGCCGAGTAGCCGAGGGTGATGACGACGACATGGGTGGCGAGCCAGAAATTCGTATCGAGCACGGCGCGCATCATTTCCAGGGTATCGCCTGATAGGGAAAGGTGGTGGGCGATGAGAAGGGTGGCGAAACCGACCACCGAGGCGACCACCGTGCCGATGGCGTTTCGATGGAACAGCTCGAGGGCGGTGCTGAGGATGATCGCGCCCCAGCCGATGAAGATGGCTGACGAATAGAGGTTGGTGACGGGCGGGCGGCCTTCCAGCAGCATGCGGGTGACGAGTCCGAGGGTATGCAGTGTCAGGCCGATGAGCAGGACACGGAAGGCGGCTTGCCGGAAGGTGGGGCCTTGCCATAGCCAGGAAACGATGGCGCAGAGAAACGCGACCACGTAGAGAACCATGCAGAGGTAGAAAGGCGCGATCGAATTGAACAGGGTTTCCGATGAGGATTTCTTCAAATTCCCAGGGCGGTTTTCCAAAAGCCAGGCCCGATAGTCCCTGATGGCGGAGTTGAAAGCTTTGGCGTCCTTGGCGCGGTAAGCGTCTCCGATTCGGGCGTAAGCGAGGGTGGCGGGATGGAATGACTGCTTGTCAATGGCATCGATCAGGGAGTCAGGGAGTTTCCTCCAACCGTCCGCACCATCGCCGGAAGGTGTGGTGTAAACCTCCGTCATCGGCACCCAATCGACGACAATCCTCATCCGCGACGAGGCGCCGTCGATCGCGGATTGACTGAACGCCTCGCCACGGTCCTGCTTGCCGACCTCGACCAGCGCCCCGCTAACATCGGTTAGGAAAAGAGTGAACTCGGACTCGAGGTGATCCTGTCCGGGCAGGGCGAGGGCGTGCTTGAGCTGGTTGTAGAGAGTGAGATTTCGCGTTAGGCGCATGAGAGCCTTTTCATAGGGGGACCACGTTTGTGATGCGGTCGCGCCGATGCGTTTTGCCTCTGGCTGGAGGGCGGTGAAGGAGGGCAGAAGCTGGCCGTAGGAATACGATTTCTCCTCGCCGCGGGTGAGCTTGGTGAGGCCGAGCAGGTCGTCGTGGTGGATGAGGAAAATTTTCCGGGTATCGGCCAGGGCGGGATTGAAGTTGAGTTCAGCGAGCCATGCGGCGGGGCTGGCGGGCGCGTCATCGCCGGGGACGTGTTGTTTCCCGTGGATCGAAAGCAGGGCGTTGCGGGCCAGGGAGTCGAGCGGCTGGACACGTCCATTAGAGACAACCGGCAGGGTGCCGAAGCTTTTGAAATCGAGCCCCGTGGATGGGCGCGTGGCCTTGAACACGGCACTGGCGATGAAGAGGAGGCAGAGCGCGGGGATGAGCCACGCGGTGATTTTCCGAAGGCTGTTCATGGTGCGGGAGAGGTTTTGTCGCGGCGGGAGACGGCTTTGGCCAAGTGCTGGGAAAAGACCCAGAGCAGGCCGAGGCCGACCATCGCGCAGGAGATGTAGGGAAGGGTCCAGACGGGGTTGCGGACGACTTGGAAGATGGAGGTGGTGTCGTTGTTCTCGAATCCGGCCTGATAGAATGTGAGTCCGCCGTAGCGCAGCGGGTGGTTCATGTAGATGAGGTCCTCGCGATTCTCGCCGGTGTCGGGATTGAGGATCTTGATCTTGCTGGAGAAGTTTTTGGGGACGTTGGTGCCGAGGTAGCGGTCGTGGCTGAAGTCGAGGAGTTTGATGGAAAATGGATGATAGAGGCGGCGCTGGCGGATGGCGATTTTCCAGGATCTTCCGGCGGCCTCGAAGGATTGCTCACCCTTGAACGCGTTTGAGAGCAGCCAGCGGCCTTGGGATTTCCCGCCGTCGGGGATGACCTCGACGAAGGCGGAGGTGAGATCGCGGCGGTCGATGGCGGTCTCGAGGGGCGTGCGGCGGACAGCGTAGTTCTTTCCGAAGCCCTCGGTGGCGCGGGTCTTGTCGAATTGATCAGTGGCTTCGGATTCCGGGAGGATCTCGCTGTTAGGCTGGTAGCTTTGGATCTTCAAGGAGAAGCCTCCGAGGGGGAACTGTGCGCCGTCTTTGAGGCGGACCTGCGGGATGGCGGTGACGGTTTCCAATCCATCACCATCGGGGCGGATGACGACGAGCTCCGTCTCGCGGGGGAAGGTGGAGTAGTTCAATGTTTCCCCCTCGTTGACGGCCATCTGGGCTTCGCGCCCTAGCAGGCCGGTGAAAATCTCCCCTAGCAGCATCAGCAGGATGCCCGAGTGGATGACGATCATGCCGACCTTGTTCCAGCTCAGCTTGAAGCGCGCGCTGTGGGCGGCGAGGAGATTGATGATGAGAAGGATGCCGAGCAGCGTCCCGCCGGGGATGGGGATGGGGAACTTTTTCCCGCCGGGGATGACATCCCACCAGCCGATCCAGGAGCGGAAGAATTTCTCCTGCACCTCATGGATGCCGAGCTCGACCTGGGTGATGGTGCCGACGAAGATCAGGACCATGGCGAAACCCAGCAGGGTGACGGTTAGACGCAGGGAGCTGAGGAGCTTGAAAACGGGCACGGGACGTTAGTCAGGGAAGGTGGTGGAGCGGACGAAGGTGGCGAATTTCCCAAGGTTGGCTTCGACGAGTGAGGCGTCGCCGGTGATTTTGAAGAACCAGGTCATCCCGGGACGCTTGAGGATGGCGGAGGCGATGGCGGCGTTCTTCCCGTTGAGGATCGCCTCGGTGCTGGTCATGTGGCTGACGAAAATTTCTCCAACAGGAGCGTCTTCCTTTTTTCCAAGGGCTGGATCGTCCGCAGATGCGAGGGGGGCGAGCTTGAGCTGGGAGCGCCAGCGGTTGACGTTGTCGAGGACGCTGCCGGAGTCGCCGGGGATCGGGACAACCGAGACATCCGCTGTGGCACCGTCCGGGCCGGCGATGCTGAAGCTCGCGGCACGCATGGAGCTGCCTTCGCTGGCTGTCCAGCCATCGGGTGGCGTGACGTTGACCTTTTTCGCGGCGCTTGCCGCTGGGGCTGTAGCATCTTTTTGACTGCCTGCGATGCGGACGCTGCGCAGAAACTCCGCGAACACTCCCTCGGTTTTTCTCAAGACGCCGACTGGGCCGGTGAACTTGAAATACCAAGTCTCGGTCGTGAGAGGAAGGACTCCGGCCAAAATTCCCTCGGCGTCCGCGGCGGAGTTTTCGGAGGTGAGGTTATAGAGCAGCATCTCTTCTTGAGAGTCGGCGATCTTGAGTGGCTGGCCGGCCACGTCTTTGTCATCTAACGGCTTGAGACCGACCTGGCCACGCCAGCGGTTGATGTTAGCCGCGAGGCCTCCGCCATCACCGGCAAGCTTCGAGACCGTGACTCGCCCGCCGCCAGGGAGAACGTAGGCGGCGGTGAGAAACTGACCGGCGTTCTCCCGTTTCCAATCATCAGGAGCCTTCCAGCCCACGGAACCGGCGGTGCTTTCCGGCATTTTGGCCGCCGTATCGGAAGCAGGCAGCACGGGAGTTTCCGCTGTGGAATCCGTGGCAACCCGGTAAGTGCGGATTTCATCGTCCTTGCAGGAGCCGAGGACACATAGCAAGAGCGGTGCGAGGAGAAGGAATTTGCACATGGTGATTGGAGGTGATTCAGTAACGCGCCAGCGCTTTGGAAGGTTGCGGATGTCTGCTTGTAAGGAAAGGACATCTTCAACGAATTGCGGTTCAAATTCCCCGTTTGCTGTCATTCTCATATTGGATGAATCCTTCCCGCAAGTGGTCGGGGACTTCACCTGCAAGGCAGTCCGCCAAAGTCATCCATGGGGAACACTTCCGCAAATTCCTCCCAATCACACCGATGGTGAATGAACGACCACTCCCAAGCCGTAAACAGCCGTCTCTATGAAATACACCACCATCCTTGCCACTCTATCCTTCTCCGTCGCCTGCCTGCTGCATGCCGAAATTCCGATCAAAACCGGCGATAAAGTCGCTTTTCTTGGCGACTCGATCACCTAGGCCGGCCAAGGCAGCCCCGGCGGCTACGTGCAATTGGTCGGCAGCGGCCTCGCAGCCAATGGAGTGAAAATCGAGATCATCGGTGCCGGCATCAGCGGTCACAAATCCAACCAGATGCTGGAACGTTTGGACCGCGATGTGTTAAGCAAAAAGCCGCAATGGATGACTTTGAGTTGTGGCGTCAACGACGTCTGGCACGGTGCAAAAGGCGTAACTCTTGAGGATTATAAGAAGAACATCACCGCCATTATCGACCAAGCCCAGGCGGCGGGGGGGTAAGGTCATGATCCTCACTTCTACCATGATCAAGGAAGATCAGGCGACTGCCGAGAATCAAAAACTCGTCGCTTACAACGAATCCCTACGCGCCCTGGCCGTGGAAAAGAAATGTCTGCTCGCAGATCTCAACGTCGACATGCAAGCCGCCATCGCCGAAGCCGCCAAAACCCGCCCGGCCAAAGGCAACTACCTGACGAGCGATGGCGTCCACATGGCTTTTGCCGGAAATGTGATGATGGCCACCGGCGTGCTCAAGGGCTTCGGCCTCAATCCCGCTGAACTCACCAAATCCAAAAACGCCTGGCTCGATATCCCTAATTCTTCAAACGTTGCCGCGAAAATGGGCCTCACCCAACGCCAGATGCAACAACTCGAAAAACTTGCCGCCGCACGCAACACCACTGTGGACAAACTCATCAACGAGGAATTCACCACACTGGTGACCGGCCTTCTGAATTCCAAAGCCCGCTGATTTCCATTGAGCATATCTCCCAGCAACGCGGGCGAGTGGCGGAATCTCGTCGTTTTAGAAGAAGACTCGGAGCGGGCGATGGCGTAGGCTTACTCAAACCGGGCCGATTTGATTCATCGTTGAAATCCCTCAGGTTCTCTCCTCTGTCTCAATCGGCCCCTGTATGGAGGTGCTTCTTCCCTTTCTGCGGATTTCGGAATCGTGAATTCAAGGGTGGGCACCAGCGATCTTCCGTAGGTGTCGAGAAGCGTGTCATTATCGCCATGTTTCACGTCGGAAACCTTGTAGATCGGGCCACTGCGTGCTCCTTGCCCGCCGGCACCCGGTTTGCGGAAAAAGGCATTCATTTCATCGAGATTAAACGGTCGGGAGCCACGCCGGCCGAAGACCGCGGTCTGGTTGCCGCTTTCATCCACGGCGCGGTCACGGTCGAGGCCCCGGGAGATCGAGACTGCGGCACCCTCGGTCGGGTAGGTGGCGATGAGTTTCGGCTCAGGCTTGGGTGAAAAGCCCATGTGGCCGGGCACGTTTTCCGGTGAGATCAGTTGTAGGATACGCATACCATTATGGCCATCGGCAACGAGCGCATACATCGAGGCGTTCACCGAACCGACTTGCACATCGCGCGCATCCGTTAGTTTTCCGCCGGCGGTGAAATGCTTGAGGACGTGCGGCTTCTTCGGATTTCTCACGTCGATGATCGCGAGACCATCCGAGCCGTTGGCGACATAGAGATAAGTCCTAGCCGCATAAAGCCCCCCAGCATTTCCCAACGAAACGGACGCACCGGAAACCAGGATGGGTTTCGCGGGATTGGAAACGTCGAAGACTTTCACGCCATCCGCATCGGTGACAAAGCAGTAATGCCATTGCACGGTGGATTGACGGGCGTCACGCAGGCCGGGGCCTGAATATCCGCCGGCGAAGGTTGGAGATATAGGGTTGGAAGCATCGACAACCGCCAGTCCCCGAGCGGTGGTGATGTAGAGCCACTGCCCGGCCATCCAGGCATGACGCGCGCCGTCCAGCGCACCGTTGGGATTGAATGTGGCAGTCCGCCTGATGAAATTGTTTGCCGGATTTCCATCCAACATTGTCGCCACATCCACCACGATCAGCCCTTCCTCGAGATCGGTCACGAAAGCGTAACCATGATAGGCGGCGATCGGTGTTTCCTCGTTCTGGGGCAGTCGGTTGCGGTTGGGATCGTTGATCAGAGTGCTCGGTAGAGCGACGGAGGTGGCGTTGGCAGTTTTGATAAACGTATCCTGCCCTGAGGGGGCGACCGGGGAGGTGACGATGCGCTCGGAGAAATTCTTGTTATCGATGTTGGCAATATCGAAGATGCCAAATCCGTTTTTCCCTAGAGCGGCATAGAGATATTCACCACGCAATTGCAAGTCGGGCACGCCGCCCTTGGCATGATGGTGGGAGCCGGTTTTCAGAATCGATTTCTTAGCAAGGTGCTCTTTGTAGTTGTCCGGGTAAGCGAATTGATGCAGGTGACTGCCGATCGCTGCCTGCGGCTCGGTGCGCTCGGTCCAGGCGACACCGTGCAGCCCGTGATCATCGGTCCCGACATAGCCGAATCTTCCGAAAAAGTTGACGGTGCCCGTGCCGAATCCGAGGAGCTGCGTCATGATCGCATTGTTGTCATTGGCTTCCGAGACGTGGCAGTCCGTGCAGTTTTTCGTGGTGCCGACGCCGCTGGTGGTGTGCGCGAAGTGGGGGTTGAAGGCCTGGCCGGAATATCCCTCGGCTGAGACGGTTTGCTGTTGGGTATAGAACCATTCGCGGTTAGCCCCTTGGGAGCCGACCACCATGGCGCTGGACGAACGCAATACGGCCATTCGGTTTCCTTTGACCGTGCTGTCCTTGCCAAGCATGAAGACATCATCGCGCACCACCTGGGGATTGTACGAGCTGAAATTCCGGGAGGTGGTCCCTTCAAACTTGTTAGCAGCCATTTTAGAGTTCGCCTCCATGGGGATATGGCAGCCGAAACAACTCGTCGCCCATGACGTATGACAGGTCTGACAATCCATTTCGTCGTTGCTATGGGCGAGTTCCTTACCGCATTTCTGCGGATCATCGGGGACGGCTCCCCAGGTCTTTCCGTCGCGCTTCAAGGTTTTTGCGTAGGCGCTCATGATATTGTAGTGCTCGGAGCCGGGAGTGACCGTATCGAGAGTCTGCGGCACTTCCCACTGGAGTTCTTTCTCCATCGATGACTGTTGCATCAGCCGCTTGCCATCCGCGCTCCAGGTGAAACGAGGGCCAAACGGGGTGTTGCTTTCCCGCAGATTGATGGGTTTCACGTTTCCTTCCTTTGAAAGGGTGCCGCCCTTGCCGGAAGTGACGAGGGTGGTGTGTTTACTAACTGTTCCATGGCAATCCACACAGGTGATCGCGGTCGCCGCCCGTGGCTCGACATGCAGCAAACCGTTGCCGTGCGAGTCGTTGAGGAAATGACAATCCACACACTGCATCCCGCGCGCGAGGTGGATGTCTTTGAGATGCACGGCCTTCTTGAATTTGTCTTGGTCGTCGTGGGAAATCTTCTCATCTTTCAAGGTCAGCAAATTTCCTTCGCGGTCTTTCTTAAACACGCCGCGGAACACCCAGCCGTGGCCGTGATAGTCGGCAAACTGGGTGTCTTTCAACTTGGGATTCAACTCGGCGGTTTTCTCCAGGAAATCGACATCGCCCCACAAGCCCCGCGCGGCCGCCGCTTCGGGATTTTTGCGTAGCGATTTCACCATGTCCTCGTCACTGGGATTCCGCTGTTCCTTGGGATACATGAGCTCCGCGTCCGATTCCTGATCCCACCACGTGTATCCAAGATAGGGATTCACGAACAGATTTCCCTGATGCATGTGACACGTCATGCACTGGCTGGATGGGATGCTGCGAGTGAACTTGTGGGCGATGGGATGGCCTTTTTCCTTCTTGGAAATCATCGGATCCGGGTTGAATGACAGACCCTGGTTTCCATAGGCACTATACCAACCGGAATTCGAGGGAGAGCGGTCGTTCGCATAGACAACGTGGCATGCCGTGCATCCGCTGGAACGGTAATCACCCGGGCGGTCGTTCGACCCGAAGAAGTCCAGCAACGGATCATGCAGTCGTGTCTTGTGCGCGCCGATGATGACTGGATCGACCCTTGATAATGTGCCAAGCCCGCGTTCTCCCAAGCGGCGTAGTGGCCTGCCCGGCGGATCGAAAGGATCGGGGTTGCCGAGTTCTCCCAGTTTGGTTCCGCCTTTTTCAAAGATCCGGAAAATGTTGCCGGGTTGCGCGCCGTTGAAGCGCGGCAGTGGAAATATCTCCTGCACAATGCCCATGGTTCGCTGCATTTCCGGCGTGACCTTGATCGGGCTTTGTAGAGCCAGTGGCACACCGTTAGCACCGTAGGCCTGGCCGAATATCGAATCTTTAACCGGGTAAGCTCCGTTGTTGTAGGCCGCCGCGCCCCACAGCATCGCGCCATGTCGCATCATGCTGTGATTCACGTGATCGACGGACTCTGCATGGCAATCACCGCAGGTTTTCTTGGCAACGCGCAGGTCACCCGGATTCACGAACTGGATGAACTCCGGAGATTCATGGTTGAGCAACACATCACTGGCGCTTGGGTTTGCGGAGCTTTCAAAGAAAACGGGATTGCGCGGTGCCGGGTGAGCCTGGCGCATCGTCAGGCCCGGAGTGGGATCACCTCCGTGGCAGTCCGTGCAGCCGAGGCGGACATATTCACTTCCATGCGGATCTTGCGAGTTCTCATGACAGTCGATGCAGCCACGACTTTTCCGCATCGCCGCCGCTTTGGATTGATCCACCTTGTTGGCTTTTGGAATGGCCACACCGGTGTCTGAAGCAGACTCAGTTGCGGCGATAGGCGGACCGAAAATACTTCCGTTTCCCTTTGCCGGATTCTGGGAATGAACTGACACCGTCAATCCGCTGGTGACGAGCGCGCAGGCGAAATGGATCGTGAGTCTGTTCATTGTCAGAAAGTCATGGTTGCCGAGAGGAAACTGCTGTAGAGGACATCCGCCACATCTTGGGGATTCGCAGGGGTGTAACCGGGCACGCCCGTTGATGACGTGCTGTAGATGTCTTTGAAACCTGCGCCAGGAAACAACAGGCCAAGCCCGACGTTGAGCTTCAGGTTGTCGGTGAGGAAAGGTCTGTACTCCACGCCAAAGCTGAGATCCCAGCCGATCTCCCGACTGATATCGTCCGTGACGAGCGCGGTGGCGATGGAATTCGTATTCATGAACAAAAGATAATTCAGGTTGGCGAACGCCCGCAAGCGAGGTGTCAGCTCCCATTCCTCGCCGAGTCCGGCGATGAAGATGCCCGGATTGACAAAATTGGACTGCCCCAAGAACTTGTTGGAACTCAGCTCGGGAATCAGGCTCAGTCGCTGCTTCAGGGCGACCGCTGTCCCGCCCAGATTCATTCCCTGCCTCTGCCAGTAGCTGAAGGGTCCGATGAAGTTCGGATTGTCCACGATGGCGTCCCAGCCTGTCGCGGTGTCGTCGGTCGCATTGTCGTCGCCCGATGCACAGAACAAGGTGAATTTGTGGCGCATCCAGTCAGAATCCACGGAGAGTTCCATCGCCGCCATCCACGCGCTGATGTCAACCGAGCGTCCGGCGACGCCATTCAAATCATCCTGGCCAAATACATGATAGAGCGAATGGCTGATGTTCGCGCGACCGATGTGCCCCTCGCCACTCCAGCCGAGGTAATAGGCATCGAGATCGTGGGGAACCACGGTGCCAATGGGTGACGGACGGACGATGTTGCCCGCGCTGTCATAAACTAGACCGCTGTCGCTGCCATTGTCCCAGTTGGCCAGAATACTGAATTGGGCCGTGTAGCCTTCCGTGAGGAAATCCTGGCAATAGACGTTGGCGACGAAAACGTTCTGGTTGCGGTCATCGAAAGTATTCAGCTCTGAAAAGGACTCTTTTTCGAAGAGATCGAATAAGGCCAGATTATACTGGATGCGGTTCTTCTGCAGGTTTCCGAAAAGTCGATAGCCCCAATTCGAATCAAAAAACACATGGCCGCGGAAATCCGCGTTGAACGGCTGAGTGCCGAGCCGCATCGCCGCGAAGTCGTAGTTCTCGGATAGATCCAGCAGGTGCGTTTCAAAAAAGAACTGCTGCAACCCGAAACGGTTCTTGAAACGCTCGGTTGAGTTCGAATTTCTCAGATCCCCGTCGGCAGGATCAAGCAGTGGATCGAGGAATCCGTCGAGATCTCCGGGGTTCCCAATACCCGAATTGCTCGGTGGGTTGGCCGTCGACTGGTCAAGCCCGCGCGGGTCCGGCGAGACGACGTTCGCCTCGTAACCGGAAACATAGTTGGTGTTGAAAACGGGCTGAATGCGGAACAACCACTCCACGGGCTTGAATGAAGTCTCTCCCTTGAATAGATCGAAAATCAGGCTGGTGTTGGTATTGATGACGGTCTGATCGCCTTTGCCGTAAAATTCCGAACTGTCAGGCCGCGCCGTGCTGACGCCCGAGGGGATTGGAATATCATGAACCTCAATCTCAGTGATGTTTTGCAAGGTCAGCGATGCGAAAATGTCCTGCCCGATGACCGGAAGGTCCCCCTTGAGCACACTCTGATAGTAGGGGTGCCAAAAGTAAGGTGTCTTTCTCTCGTAGGGTGTTTCGGCGACACTGTCGTCCAAGTAACGATTCCACACTCCCGTCGCAATGCGGTAGCGGTCCTCGACAGCAGTGGTGTTCGGTGGAATGTCGGAATGTTCGTGGTGGCCCGCGTGCCAGTTCTCGGAAATGTGTTCCTCGTAGCGGACACCTCTTCTCGGTAGCACAAACGGCTCTGCGATGTCCGGTTCGTAACGATCCCACGCATCCGGTCCTTGCACCAGTTCGGCCTCGATTCGACGCTGCTCCAGTCGCTGGCGCGGCAATTGCAAATCATCGGGGATGGTCGGAATGAACTTGGGGAATGCTTTCGGAACGCCCGCGTCTCGCCTGAAAAACCGGTCATCGTTGAAACCAGGATCGTCTTTGAAGAATCGGCCACTGCCGGGAAATTTCTCCGCTTGGCCGGTGATAGACCCGCGCTCTCCTGGCTTCGCCATGTTTTGTCCGGGATTCATTCCCATTCCAGGATCGGGGTTGAATTGAGCAGGTGGCAGCAAGTAGTCTTCAGTGATGGTGGTCTCCTCCTTGAACTCAAAAACAGGCAAGCGTGGTTCCGGCGCGGGATTCAAGCTCGGATCGGGAGAGAACGAGTCGGGACTCGACGGCATGGCATCGGCCAACTTCTGCTGTGCAGTGAGACGATCCGGACGCTCCTCGCCGTTCGCCACATCCCATTCCGGAGTCCGCTCATGCGGCGGATGATAACAGGTCGTCAATAGGACGCACGAAGAGGCGAAGAAAAGACGACGGCCTGTGTTGAAAAATCCGCCACTCATGGGTTCAATACATCCATGGATTGTGGCTCACCGGCCCTCCTCCGCTTCGAGTTGTGATTTTGCCACCCGGTCGAGCCTTCTAACGAACTCGTCAGCAGTGGCGGCGTCAAAGCTCTCCGGCGGCTTTGCGGCATCGAACAGCTCGTCCAGAGGATTCTTCGGGATCACCCGCTGCTGCCCGGATGCGACAAACGACTGATTCAGGCGATCGATCCCCAGTGTCAGGCGCTCGGCATAATAACCGACGGACCACCAGCGATAGTCCAAAGCAACCGCGCTGAACGCATCAGCTTGAAATGGAGCTCGATTGCCAGTCAGCTTGGACAAGATCGCGCGACTTTGTTCCTGACTCATCGGTGCGCCGGAAATCCGCTTGGCATAGTCATCCGCCGAGCGGACCAGATCCTTGGCCGAGTCATCCCAGCCGGCACCCGTTGCTTTCAACAAGGCCCTGATGGCCTCGATTTCGGCGGTCCTGCGTTCACCGGGTTCTCGCCGGGCCTGCGCTGCCGTTTCGCGCAACGCCACGGCTTGTCCCACCAGCCATGTTTGGGCACTGGAAAACCCCTTCTCTTCGCGCCAATGCTTGGGCTCGGCGACCAGCAAGCCATCCAGTTCGAAGGTCAATGCCGGGTGTTTTGCATTTTCAAGCTCGTCGCTCAGATTCTGGTGACAGGCGACGCAACTGTTCGCCCGTTGGTAGGCGCTGCCCAATGGCCGCATGCCAAGCCGTGCAAGCGCGTCTTTCGGGTAATCCGGGCGGGTATGTGAAAGCAGCCAGTTTTCCGCCGGACCATGGCAACTGGCGCAGGAAACACCGCTTTCCACGGCGTGTCCTTCCAAAGGAGCCGCGAGTCCGAACGGAGCGACATGGAGCATCGGGGAGTGGCAGATCGTGCAACTTTTCGATTCTGCGGCGTTTTCGATCCCGAGCTGCCTGGCCATCGCTTTGGAGCGGCCGTTGGTCAGAGTGGCGGAGGCGTCGGCGTGAGGATCAAAGCGCTTGAAAATGGTGTAGGCTCCCCGATCAAGCCCCGCGCCGCCATGGCAACCGCTGGTCATGCAAGTCTGGGAGCCAAGCACCTTTGCCGTGTCCGATGGCTCCCCTGCCCCAACGTGCGGGAGGCAGACCGAGATCACAACAGTTGAAAATAGTTGAACCTTCCTCATTCAAGTTGTTTTCTAAAATCTCAAGGGGTGATGCGGCAAGCTAATATAGACGCCACTCAGGCAGATGAGTTTTATTCCGCATCAACAAAAGTCGTATTCACTTGAATTTCAATCACTTCAGACAGAAACTTCGGAGTCAAGCACGCTGTGCTCGTCGATGCGCTCCGGGCCCTCCGAGGCATGGAGTGTCACCACCTCGGTGGCTTCCGCACGCCCCCTAGAATAAATCACGGAAACCCTCGTTCCCGGCTTGTGCCGGGGCCGGCGTGTCAATAGTTTGACTCATGGAGCTGATTGGTTTGAAATGTCCATTTCAAACAGGCGACGCAAACGCGCAGCCCGGTCAAGCAGCGCTAGTCAAATTTTAACATTTTATCGGGAAATAGGATTTTCAAAAATCCAGCCACAACATCAAGAATGTGAATTACGAGATCTTGCTACGTTCGGCGCTTTCGAGTCCCCTCCTTACGATCGGGCTGACCGGCGGCGTCATGATGTTAGGTTACGTCGCCACCCAATGGTGGGCGGTTACCGCCAGATATCGTTTCGAGGCGAAACGCAACCGGCTCGAGCTCGACGCGCTGGGGAAAAAAATTGAGATCCTGAATCGCAAGGCGCAGGAGGCACCCGAATCCGCCTGGAACGGATACCGGAAATTCACCGTTTCCAGAAAAGTGGAAGAGTGTGAGGACACCTACTCGTTCTACCTCACCCCGCACAACGGCAGGCCGCTGCCACCGTTCAAACCCGGACAATACTTGACTTTCGAACTGCATCCTCCGAATGCGGACAAACCTCTGGTCCGTTGTTATTCGCTCTCGGATGGCGCTCTGTGTGACGACCATTACCGGGTCACGATCAAGCGTGCCTTGCCGCCGGCGAACGAACCCGGCATCCCCCCGGGGATTGTTTCCAGCTACTTCAGCGACCAGGTGAAGGAAGGTGACATTCTCAACGTGAAATCTCCAAGTGGCCGGTTCTTTCTCGATGTCGAGGTCGATCGCCCCGTGGTCCTCATCTCCGGCGGCATCGGCATCACGCCGATGCTGGCGATCGCCCGCCAGTTGACCCATGCCAAAGACAACAGGGAAATCTACTTTTTCTTCGGCTGCCGCAACAGGGTGGACCACATGTTCCGCGACGAGGTCATCGAGTTGCAAAAAGCCAATCCGAACATGCGGCTGCACATCTGTTACAGCCGTCCGCTAGACAAGGACGTCCAGGGCGAGGCCTATCACCACGAGGGTCGTGTCACGATTGACCTGATGAAGCGGATTCTGCCTTCAAGCAATTACGAATACTACCTGTGCGGTCCCGGGCCGTTCATGGACACCCTCGTCCACGGCCTGTATGACTGGGGTGTGCCGAAGAAGGATGTGAAGTTCGAAGCCTTTGGCCCGGCCACCGTCAAGAGCGGGCCGAAAGAGCCCACGCCCCAATCCGAAACGGACCACCAAGCGGTGATCCCGATCGAGTTCGCCCGTTCCGGAAAAACAGTGCCGTGGGATTCCGGGATGGAGAACCTCCTTGAATTTGCGGAGAAAAACGGAATCACCACCATTGAAGGGGGTTGTCGCGCGGGCGGTTGCGGGTCCTGCCTGGTGGCGATCCTGCAAGGCGAAGTCGAATACATTCTGGAACCAGGTGCCGCACCGGAAGAAGGCTCCTGCCTCAGCTGCATCTGCCGGCCAAAAGGGAAATTGGTGATCGATGCCTAACGCGCTTCATATGGCAAAATCCGACAACAATCTGGCAAGCATCACCCGCCAGGCGTCCCGCCCGAAGCGCTGGGATGATCCGCTGGATCCCGGGATGACCGATGCCACGCTGGACATGCTGATGGCAACGGAACCGTTCGCCAGCATGAACGTGAGCGCGTTTCCCGCCGCCACTCCGCTGCGCGAGATCTTGAGGGCGGACACGGCCGTGCGGGAGTTCGCCGCCGGAGAAATCGTCCTGCGCAAGGATGATTACGGAACCTCGGCCTTTCTGGTGCTGGAGGGCGAGGTCCAGGTGATCCTGCGTCCGGACATCGATCCCGAGCTACTGGGCCGCGCACCCAGTGTGAAAAAGAGCTTCATCGGGCGACTCGCCCAATTGTGGAACAACAACCCGGAACCGGAGGGATGGAGCAAAAAATCCCCACGCGCGAGCGACAACCTCAAAGGCTCCATCAACAAGGAACGTGGTTCCGTTTATTTGCAGGATTATCCGCAGATCGTTTCCGACGCGCAGACCGCCGCGCTGAAAAAGGGCCAGTTGTTCGGCGAGATTTCAGCGCTCAGCCGCATGCCGAGGACCGCCACCGTGGTGGCATCCACAGAAACGGCCCGTCTATTGGAATTCAGTTGGGAAGGGCTGCGGGACATCATGCGCTACGATTCCGCATTGAAAACGCAGGTCGATAAAATCTATCGGGAAAACTCCCTCAAGATTTTCCTAAGGAATCACCCACTCTTCAGCCACCTGGACGAGTCCGGCTATGTCCAATTGTGTGAAGAAGCCGAGCTGGAAAGTTTCGGCGAATACAACTGGTCCGGCGCCTACCTGAGGCTGGCGAAGGACGGTGACCCGGCGACCTCCGCGAACGAGCCCGTCATCGTGAGGGAGGGCGAATATAGCAATGGCATCTATATGATCAGGGCCGGATTCTGCCGGGTAAGCCAGAAATATGGCAATGGTGAGCGCACCTTGAACTACATCGGGGCGGGCAGCGTGTTCGGTTATGAGGAAATCGCGAACCACTGGAAAAATCCCCGACAAGAGATGCACTCCCTGTACTCGCTTCGCTCGTTGGGATACTCGCATCTGATCTTCATTCCAACGGCGTCGCTGGAAAAATACGCGAACCGAAGATTGTCGGAAGCGGATTTTCCGGCCAGTCCCGTGCCGAAAAACATGTCAAAGCCGGCGGACGAAAGTTCGGCGAACGACGGCACCGCGCCATCAGCCAGCCTGATGGAGTTCATGGCGGAGCATCGTTTCTTCAACGGCACCAAGTCGATGGTCATTGATATGGACCGCTGCACTCGTTGCGACGATTGCGTGCGCGCCTGCGCATCGACCCACGATGGCAATCCGCGCTTCCTGCGGCATGGACCGATGATCGACAATCTGATGATCGCGAACGCCTGCATGCACTGCGTGGACCCGGTGTGCATGATCGGTTGTCCGACCGGCGCCATTCACCGGACCAGCTTCGGCGGAGAAGTCGTGATCAATCCGGCCACCTGCATCGGATGCGGCACCTGTGCCGCGAATTGCCCGTATGATTCGATCCGCATGGTCGAGGTGAGATCAAGCCAAGGCGAGTTTCTGGTCGATGAAGAGTTCCAACCGATCCTGAAAGCGACCAAGTGCGACTTGTGCGTCGAGCAGACAAGCGGCCCGGCCTGTCAGAACGCCTGCCCGCACGATGCCCTCAGCCGGACGGATTTAACCCATGTAACCTCCATCGCACAGTGGCTAAAAAGGAAATAGAACTCATCCGCAGGAGGTTCGGTAGCGGGTTGATGACCACTCTGGCAGTCGTCGGATTGCTGCTGGCCTATATCAAATACGCGCCGTTGTATCCGCGCCACGCCTACCTGAGTGGCTGGGTGCTGTTCGCGGCGATGCTGTTCCTAACATTCTTCAACCTCCGCAAGCGGGTTCCTTTCCTGCGCCTCGGCAGTGCCAGCTTCTGGCTGCAACTGCATCTCTACGTGGGAATATTCTCGGGCGCGTTGTTTTTCGTGCACATCGGCGGGTCATGGCCCGCGGGGATATTTCATCAACTGCTCGCTTTGATCTACGTGGTGGTGTTCGTGACGGGAGTGCTCGGGCTATGGATCAGCCGCGCGTTTCCACGGATGCTCACGGTCGCCGGATATGAGACCCCGTTCGAGCGGATCCCCTACGCCCGGAGGAACCTGCGTGAAGAAGCCGAAGCGCTGGTATTGGCAGGCGTCGATGGCCAGACGTCACCCGTCATCGCGGAGTTTTATTCTAGAAAACTCGGGATGTTTTTCACCAGACCGTACAACCGGTGGGCGCACCTTCGGCAGTCACGCGCTCCGCAGGCCGCACATGTCTCCCAGTTTGATGAGGTGCAAAGATATGCCAGGAGGGGCGAGGGTGAAATGCTTGACAAGCTGAGGGACCTCGTCGCCCGAAAGCACATGCTCGATTACCAGTATTCGCTGCAGTCCGCACTGCGGTTGTGGCTCTTCGCGCATATTCCGCTCAGCTATTCCCTGCTGATCTTCAGCGTACTGCATATCATCCTCGTCCATGCGTTTTCCGGATCCGTCTCATGAAAGCCAGTCAACAGTCGCCGATATTTCCCTCGAAAGAGTATGTCCGCCCCAATCTGGATTGGGAGTGCGGGCATCTCTGCGAGGGTTGCCCATGCCGGATCGGGCCTACCCCCAAGGGCAAGTGCAGGGCGACCTATGAATGCACGCCCCGGTTAGAAGTAAAACCGGGAGAAGCAAAAGGACACTGGACTTGCACGCGCCCGCGAACCGGCGGTGGCAAGTGCGAGAACGGCCCGCTTCCGGACGGAACTTGCTGCAATGCAATCCCCAAATGCCAACCGCGCAGGACCCTTCGAGCCATCCGCAAGCGTGTCGTCGGGTTCACCATCATCGCCAGTTTTCTCATCCTGTTCGTAGGCGTCAGTCGCAATCTGCGGGATGAATTCACCAATCCGGGCCCTATCTCCAGCGTTCACGCGAGTGCGACTTTCGCGGACATCCACACGAAGCAATCGGGTGGCGATACCAGCAGTTGCGCCGCTTGTCACGAGGGCGCAAGGCATGTGGATTCTTGGCACTCCAAGGCATTCGATGCGTTCAAACACGGGCTGGCACCAGCCGAGTTGATCCAGAAAGGACCGCTCGCAAGCTCCGCGATGGATACTAACTGCTTGTCCTGCCACGAGGGCAAAAAGTTCCACCAGCCGAACATGGCCGCCGAATTCGCCTGCCACGAATGCCATAAGGAACATCAAGGCAGCGGATTCATGCCGGAGGTGAACAGCAGTTATTGCACGTCATGCCACGGTTCCGCCGAGCTCATGGCCGCCTCACGGGAAATAGGAGCGAAGACCGACCCGCATGCCTTTTCTTCGTTCGCATCCGGCGCCGGCCTGAAGGTCCAATCGCGCGAACGGCCGGAAAAAGGCCATACCGACGTGATCACCGGGTTTCATCTCGATCACCCCGAGTTCCGGCAGATCCGGGACGGCACCCGCGATGAAAACTCGCTGAAATTCAATCACGCGGTCCACCTGCGGACGGGGAAGATCCCGCGAACCCTGAATTGCAATGACTGCCACCAACGCGACAGCAGGGGCGAATACCAACAGCCGATCACCTACGAGAAACATTGCGTCGAATGCCATACCCTCCAGTTCGATCCGGCCACACCCGCTGACAAAAACAAGCCCGGAATCTATCTGCCGCATGGCGATCCCTACTACGTCCGCGCGTTCCTGCGCAGCCTCAACATCCAATACGAGGAGTATGGCCGAAGCCATGAGGGCATCACGCGCCGGGATGAACTCAATGACTACGTAAAGGGAAAAAAAGTCGGCATCGAAAAGCTGTATGAAACCGGCGAAAACTTGGAGCGCTCGGTATTCTTCGCGGACATGAAGGGAGAGATCCCCGGTGGACTCCGGGCGCCATTCGCGGGTTGCGCGACGTGCCATGACGTGTCGGAACCCAAGAGTGACAATGCGACTCCTGCGATCAGGAAGGTCGCGGTCCCCGACCGGTGGATGACGCTTGGGAAATTCAATCACGACATGCACCAGAAAGGGCTGAGTTGCGTTGATTGCCACCAAGTGATGCACAGTGAACTCACCAGCGATCTCAACCTGCCGTCCATCAAGTCCTGCGTGGAGTGTCACAGTCCCAAGGGAGGAATTGATCACCGCTGCACAAGCTGCCACACCTATCACAATAGCCAGCCGGGCGGACCTTTCCCGAAATCCCCCGACGCATCAATCAAGCCCGGAAACTGACAGACTCCGTCTAATGGCTGTGTCAGGCGCAGCCGCCGAAACCCGATCCAATGGCATTCCGTGACCACCGCCGAACAAAATCGCCTGGCTGAGCGCTCGACCGAGCCGGTCCCGCCGTGGCGGCGTTGGGGCACTTTCGTTTCCGACCGTGCGTGGGGCACGGTGCGGGAGGATTACAGTGAGGATGGCGAAGCCTGGGGTTTCTTTCCGCACGATCTCGCTCGCAGCAAGGCGTATCGCTGGGGCGAGGACGCCATCGCCGGCTGGTGCGACCGCTATCAACTTTTGGTTCTCGGCTGGGCGTTTTGGAACGGGCGCGATCCGATTTTGAAAGAACGGCTCTTCGGTCTCGTTCCGGACGAGGCGAACCACGGCGAGGACGTGAAGGAATACTATTTCCACCTCGACGCCACGCCGACGCATTCCTACTGCAAGTTCCTCTACAAATATCCGCAGGCAGAATTTCCCTATGCGCAACTCATCGCGGAGAATCAGAAGCGTTCGCCGCAGGAACGTGAGTTCGAGTTGCTAGATACCGGCATCTTCGACGACGACCGCTACTTCGATATCTTCATCGAGTACGCGAAGGGCGCAGCGGACGACACTTGCATCCGCATCGAGATTTGCAACCGCGCGGCGGAGGCGGCGAGCCTCCATGTCATCCCGCAACTTTGGTTCCGCAACACCTGGGGATGGACGCCGCCGGGCAAACCCGCGCCCGCCATCACGCTTGGGAAAAATTCAGCCAGTCACTCCACGCTCGAAGTCGGAGAAGAGCACGTTGATTCGCTCGCGCATCTGCCGCATCGGTATGCGATGGGCGTGCTGGAATTCCACGGCCCACCGGGAGCGATGCCGTTGTTCACCGAGAACGAAACGAACTCTGAACGCGTCTTCGGCAAGGGGGGCAAGAGTCGCACGCCGTTCGTGAAAGATGCTTTTCATCGCAACATCATCGGCGGCGAGGCGTGCGTCAATCCTGCGAACACCGGCTCGAAGGCGGGGTTGCATTACGCGAAGCTGGAAGTTCCCGCGCACGGCTCGGTCGTGATGCGGTTCCGGCTAACGAATGAGAAACTCTCCGACCCGCTCGCGGAGGTGGACACGATCGTTTCGCAACGCCGCGCGGAAGCCGATGAGTTCTACAACGCGATTCATCCCGCGACCGCGAGCGCGGACGAGAAGCGCATCCAGCGCACCGCGCTTGCGGGCTTGCTGTGGACGAAACAGTTTTACCTGTTCAACGTCCATACGTGGCTCAAGGGCGACAACCCTAACTGGAAGCCGCCTGCGTCACGCAAGACCATCCGCAATTTCCACTGGCGGCACATCCACACGATGCGCGTAATGACGATGCCGGACAAATGGGAGTATCCGTGGTTCGCCGCGTGGGATCTGGCGTTCCAGACCGTGCCGCTCGCACTCGTTGACCCGGACTATGCGAAGGAGCAACTCTGGCTGCTGCTGTTCGAACAGTTCCAGCATCCGAGCGGGCAGATTCCCGCCTACGAATGGGAGTTTTCCGACTTGAATCCACCCGTCCACGCGTGGGCGGTGTGGCGGGTGTTCAACATGGATCGGATCCGTAGCGGAAAACCCGACCGGCTGTTCCTTGAGAAATGTTTCCACAAGCTGATGATGAATTTCGCTTGGTGGGTCAACAAGGTGGACGCCGAGGGCAACAATGTTTTCGAAGGCGGCTTCCTCGGCCTCGACAATATCACGCTGATCGACCGCAGTCTCAAATGCGCTTCCGGCGCGCAACTCCAGCAGTCCGACGCGACCGGTTGGATGGGGATGTTCTGTTTGAACCTCATGCGCATCGCCCTCGAACTCGCGAAGGAGAACAAGGCTTACGAAAGTTTGGCGTTCAAGTTCTTCGAGCACTTCCTCTACATCGGCGCGGCGATGAAAGATCGCGGGGGCAAAGGTTACGAGCTTTGGGATGAGAAGGACGGATTCTTTTACGACGTGCTGGAATTTCCCGACGGCAGCTTCCACAAGTTCCGCGTGCGTTCGCTCGTCGGTTTGATCCCGCTGTTCGCCGTCGAGCGGTTGGAGGAGGACTGGATCAAGCCATTCCCGGAGTTCCACAAAAATTTCTGTTGGATCATGCGGAACCGCCCCGATCTCGTCGGACCGTGCGTGACCACGATGCAGGTGGACGGCCACACCACGCACGTCCTCGCCGTCATCGAGCCCGAACAGATGCGCCGCGTGCTGTCCTTCGTGTGGGATCCCGCCGAGTTCCGCAGCGACTATGGTCTTCGCTCGCTGTCGAAATTTCACGAATCGCATCCGGTGCAATACGAGTCCAGCACCGTGCGTTACGAACCGGCGGAGGCGCTGGAGAAATTGAAGGGCGGCAATTCCAACTGGCGTGGCCCGGTCTGGTTGCCCACGAACTTCATGATGATCGAGTCGCTGCGCAAACTGCGCAAAGCCTACGGCGAATCCTTCAGTGTGCCCGCGAGCGATCCCGGGCAAGGCGAAGTGACGCTCGAAGAGATGGCGCGCGGGTTTTCCAACCGGCTCATCCAGATGTTCGGTCGCGACGCCCAACACCGCCGCGCCATCCACGGCGTGTCAGAAAAATTCCAGACCGATCCGCACTGGCGCGACCTGCCGCTCTTCCATGAATATTTCCACGGCGACACCGGCGAAGGCCTGGGCGCTTCGCACCAAACCGGCTGGACCGCGCTCGTGGCGTCGCTGATCGACGAGTGGCGGAAGTAGATCCAACACCTCAACCCGCCGGGTCGCTGAAGAAGCTGTGGATCCGCTCGCTCCAGCTGCGGTGTTGGGGTGGAAGTGATTCGGGCTTGCCACTGCCTCCATGAAGGGCCTCCAGCCGTTCTGATTGACGGCGCTCCAGCAGTTCCCCGAGGCGTCCGGCGAGTGCCGGATTGGCTTCAATAAGTGGGGAAATGTCCTTCTTGCGGATTTCAAGAACCAGGGTGTCCGTTTCCGCGCAAACGGTGGCGTTGCGAGGCTCCCCGGTCAGCAGGGAGATTTCCCCGAAGTATTCGCCAGGTCCTAACTTCGCGAGGACAACCTGCGAGCCGGCATCGGATTGCCCCGCGACTTCCACTCGTCCGTCGAGAATGACAAACATCGAATCGCCGGTTTCGCCGCAGGAGACCAAGGCTTCACCCGGACCGAAGAGGACGATCATGCCATTGGCAACCAAGGTCCGGGCTTCCTCGGTCGTTAGACAATCGAGGGCCTTGCCAGCGACGATTTCCGCGGCACTGGCTTTCGCGTCGGCGAAATACCCGGGTTCGTTCGGCTTGCGGACTTCAAGCGAGCGGATGGGAAAGGGAATGCGGATATCGCGGCGTTTGAGCTCGTACCAAAGTGCGGTGCGGATGCCATCGCAGGCGTTGTTGTAAAGGCTGGCTTGGCGCATCCAGACCCGTAATTCATAGAGGATGGAATGGTCGCCGAACTCGCAGAGAAAGACCGTGGGAGCCGGAGACTCGATGATGCCTTGGACATTTGCGGCGGCAGCGAGAAGCGCCTGTTTGGCAAGGGCGGGCGGCACGTCGTAGTCGAGGCCGATCCGCAGGCGGATGCCGTGTTCCGGAGTCGGATAGTTGAGGTTGACGATGCGGTTCCTGACGACTTCACTGTTAGGAATTTCAAAGGAGACCAGGTCGTTGTTGACCAAGCGGGTGGAACGCCAGTTGATCTCAGTGACTTCCGCGCGGTCGCCCTTTTCTCCGAGCAGGAGCCAGTCGCCGACGCGGTAGGCACGGGTCATGTGGATGCTGAATCCGGCGATGACGTTGCCGAGCAGATCCTGCATCGCGAAGCCCAGAATCACGGCGGCGATCCCCGAGGTGGCTAACAGGCCGGTGAGTTCCAGTCGGTACCCCCATTTGAGGATGGAGGAGCCCGCGACAAGAACAACGAGCACACCGCCGAGTTGGCGCAGGATGATGGGGATGTGGATTTTCCGGCGATGGGCAAGCCAGGCACCGCAAATCAGACGGTCGAACAATACCCAGAGAAGCAGCGCGGTGGTGAAAACCAGCGCCGCCCCGAGGTGATTTACCCAAGCTTCCCGAATAAAGAATACGCGTCCCGCGGTCCAGACGCCCAGCGGAAGCGCGAAAAGGTGGAAACTGAGCCGGGGTGGCCGCTCCATCCGGCGGAATAGCAGATGGAAGACGATCCAGACGACGACATGAATCGCAATCGCCAGCCCGGCGGTTTTGGCCAAGAGCTGCTGCAATTCGGGATTCATGCCCGCTTATACAAAATCAACCGCCCATGTCACGATTTCTAATGGCAACCCTGACGGAGTCGTCAGGGTTTTTTGGGTCAGCTTTGAAACTATCCTTGGTGCTGACCCATCATGGCGCGTTAGGATTGTCACCCGGCGTTCCATTTGGGGACCGTGGGGGAGGCGGTTGTGCTGCGTCCAAGATGCTGCGCGAGTTCCGGTTGCCGGGTCCTGAGATGATGTAGTTGGTAGGGAGCAGGTCACCTTGGCGCTTTGCGAGTAATTGTTCTTGGATCGTTTGTTGGATCCGCTCTCTGGCCAAGGGCGGCAGCGGGCCGAAGGTCCCCTGTCCTGCGAGGGGCGAGGTGGCAACCAGCTTGGCGATATCGATGGTCACCGGTTCAGGAATCACCGTGGCATCCGGGTGCATGATGATCATCTTGCCGGCTGGCACGGAGACGCTGGTTTTGCTGCCGTTGATCGAGAGTTTCTGGGTGCCTTCCAAAGTGAGGAGCTTGATCCACTTTCCGGGGCTATATTCGAACATCACCGTGGTGCCGGTGATGGCCGCGGTGACGGTGGCGGTCCGGATCGTGGCTCCACCTGCATTTTTGGGAACCTGGAGCAAAACCGATCCTTGCTTCAATTCCACGTTGCGGCCGCCTTCGCGAAAGCTGAAGACGGAGTTCTGCCCGAGGCGGGTGATGGTGCTGTCATTGAAGGTGAGTTCGGTGCGCGACGAGCGGCCGGTCTGCACCGACGAAGGCGTGGCGACTTTCTCGCCGATCGCGGCGGGGTGGGCCGCGCTTGAGCCTGGATAGATCTGCACTTCATTGACGGCAGCGGTCACGTTCGCCATCTGAAGCGTGTCGGCGGCGGCGGGGATGAGCAAGGCGAGGAGCGGGATGAAAATTTTCATGTAAGTTAGAATGAGTAGTTCAAGCCGAGTCCGAGTCCGGATTGCCAAGCCTCGAAATCATTTGCACCGGAGGCTGCGTTGGAGTTGCTGTTGGTGTAGAACACGTTGGTGTAGATGGTGGCGTTCGGGCAGGGCGTCCACGTGAGTTCAAGTCCGACGATCTGACTCAAGTCCTCCCGTCCGTCATCGCGGAAGTCCCACATCGATCCCGTCCAGGAAAGGGTGGAACTGAGGTGGTCTGCGAACCAGTAAGTATAAGTCACATCGACGGAGTACTCGTTGCGTTCCAGTTCGTCCTTGTTGGCGGTGATGTCGAAGGCGGCATCCACCCCTGCGGACAGCTGATATCTGGAAGCCAGCAGAAGGTCCTTCTGGAAGCCGGTCAGGATTCTCTGGGCGCTGTAACTGCTGTCAGAGAGGCTGCCCGAGGTGATCCGTTGGTATTCATAACGGGCGAAGAAGACCAGGTCGTCGAGTTCGGGGATGGATTTGACGACTCCGAGGTAAGGTTCGAAATTCTCGAAATCGTCCGCATCGCTAGCTTCGAAGCGGAATAAATCCTGCGCGAGTCCGATGTCAGCGAACCAGCCGTATGCGATCCGCGGGAGCCAGGATACGGCGAGTCGATTGGCCGAAAACCACGATGCGCCGTCTTGGGACGGGATCTCGCTTGGCGCGTTGTCGGTATAGCTGACGCTCGTGTCAAAAGTGACCGTGACTGGAGGACGGCCGCGGTAGGAACCGAGGACCTGTTGCACGCCCAAGTCCGAGTCCGCGGGAGAAAACGGGGCGTACCTGGGATTCTCCATGGCCGAATCCGACTCAAGGGATGCCGGGTTATAATCGGGACGCGAGGAGCCGAGAAACGGGTTCAATTCCGATAACACGTCGGCACCGGCGCTGGCCGCGATAAAAACCGAGACAAGAAGAACATGGGAGCTTTTCATAAACACGTAATCACGCTAGGTAGGGCACCAATTCATGACAAGCACATCTTTGACCCTCTGGAGACGCTGGCGCAAAAGTTTCGCGTGTCTGGTGGGGATCTTGATCGTGATGCTCGGATTCGGGGAGTTTGAGCGCTTTCCCAATGGCTGGGTGTTGATTGAAAGGACGGATCGCGCCATCGGCGACTGGATCATCCGCCGCAGTGGTGGACCGGTTGAAAAAAACGAACTGGTTTTGCTGGGAATCGATGATGCCAGCATGTCGCTAGACGGACTCGATCCAGCCGAGCTCGCGGCGAGCCCGGCGCTGTCCTTGATCAACCAGCGATTCCCGTGGGACCGGCGGGTCTGGGCGGAGGCGATCGACCGTCTGGCCGGAGCGGGCGCAAAGTTGATCGTGCTGGATCTGATTTTCGCGGAGGCGAGTGATGCCGCGGCCGACGCGGAACTGGCGGCTGCGATCCAACGGCACCCGGGCCGCGTGGTATTGGCTTCCGTTATCAGTCCGGGGGGTGCCGGGGAGGGAAATGTCTTCATGCTGGTGGAGCCGGACGAGCGGTTTCTCGAAGCCGGGCCTCGCCTTGGATACGTGAACTTCTACCGGGATCCGGTCGACGGGCTGGAGCGCAAGGCCCGCTATACCACCACCTTGGGCATCGAGAATGAAGGGAAGCGGCGAAGTGGCGAGCCAGAGTTCCGGTCATTGGCGGCGGAAGTGATCCATGCGATGGGCGCGGAAGTTCCCACTGGAGATCAGGAACTGCGCTTTGCAGGGCTCGACGAAACCGGCGCGGCGGATCTTTACGCTCCGAAAAGCATCTATGGGATCTTCACCGACAAGGAGTGGAAAAATAATTATGACAACGGCAAATTCTTCCGTGACAAGGTGGTGATGATCGGCCCGGTGGCCCCGAGATTCCAGGATATCCACAATACGCCGATGGGGCCGGTCACCGGGCCGCAACTGCATCTTCAGGCAATCGCTTGCGGCTTGGACAAGGCGTTCATCCGGCGTTTGACCGATCCGTGGCCCGGAATGATCCTGCTAGGCGTGGTGGCTTTGGCGTGGACCCGCTGGGTAAGTCGTCCGTTGGTTTCGGTGTTCGGTTTGATGGGCATCGCTGGCTGCGTGGCGGGGATTGTGTTGTGGGCGGGAGGCGCACATTCGTTGCTGCTCCCCGCGTCAGGCGGGCTGGTCGCGCTGGGCTTCGGTTGGGCGGTGGCGCAATCGTATGAAATGGTGACCGAGCGTCTTGAAAAACGGCGCTTGCGACGGGATTTCCGACGCTTCGTTTCCCGGGATGTGGCGGACGCCATGATCGCACAGCAGGATGAGTGGCGGGCAACGGCGGCCGGGGTAAAACGGCGTGTCGTCGTGCTGTTCTCCGATGTGCGGGGCTTCACCGAGCGGTCAGAGCAAACGGATCCCGGAGATCTGGTGAAGCAACTGAATGAGTATCTAACGATCATGGTGGAGGTGATTTTCCGCCATGGCGGCACCTTGGACAAATTCATCGGCGATGCGGTGATGGCCCACTGGGGGGCGCTGGGTGGCGGGAGCGACGAGGATCATGCCCGCAAGGCGGTTCTCGCGGCCCGGGACATGATCTCCGCCCTCGCACGGATGAACGCGACCTGGCAGGCTGCGGGAAAAGCACCGTTTCAAATCGGCGTGGGCCTGCATTTGGGAGAGGCGATCGCCGGCGAGATCGGATCCCCGGACCGGACGGAGTTCGGAGTCATCGGGGACACGGTGAATCTCGCCTCGCGGCTGGAGGGCTTGACCAAGGTGTTCCATTGCGAGGTGATTTTTTCCGATGAAGTCAGGGTGGCCTCCGGGATGGATGACGTGGCGATGGATCTGGGGCAGGTCAGGGTCAAGGGGCGTCGGAATCCCGTCAGGCTTTTTGGAATCGGGGATGAGGAAGTGGTCCGGGAGCAACTCAAGTCTCTCGAGCATGATTCCGACGGAGTCATCGTGATGACCGTTAAATGAAGGCAGGTGAGGTTCCTCGTTGCTGGCAGGTCCGGCGGGATTTTCGGTCCCGACATTTTCCGACTGGCCATTGCGCGACGGGTTCTTCAACATCACCGACACATAACCCATGCGTTCCTTCTCTTCACTGCCGGAGTTACCTGCAGTCAGTTCCGGGAAGATATCGGTTCATGGTTTTTGGAACGGCAGCAAATGAACATCCTCTCCCATTCCGGCCCCTTCGCCCTGTTTTTAGCTTTCGCGATCGCGCATGCGCTGGCGGATTTCCCTCTTCAAGGGGATTATCTGGCCCGCATGAAGCGCCGGGATCAGGCGGGCACGTTCTCGGAATGGGTTATTTCTCTAACCGCCCACTCACTCGTCCAGGCCGGCGGAGTCTGGATCGTCTCGGGTAGTGCGCTCCTCGGTGCCACGGAACTTTGCTTGCACTGGTTGATTGATCTCGGAAAAGGTGAGGGCAAATTTGGATACGCGACCGACCAATTGCTCCATCTCGGGTGCAAGCTGGCCTATGTCAGCGTGCTGGTTTACGGCATGCTGCCGGTGTGAATCTAGCAGCTAGAGTTTACAAATTCGGGTTGCGCGGAAACTTGGCGTAAGGTAGTCGTGCGCGTTGATAGAGCTGCCGGTCGGCGCGAATGCCCGCCGGTGCGACAAACCCGACCGTGCCCGCCGCGGCGATGATGTCGTCTTGGTCGATGCCATCGCCACTGACGCCAATCGCGCCGATCATCACACCGTTGCGATAGAGGGGAAAGCCTCCGGGGAAAATCGTGATGCCGTTGGGCAGATTAGGATTGGGCACCGCCAGCGCAGAGGTCAGCACCGCATGATTCAAAGGATTCCTCACCCCCGCCGGCAGCAACGAAAACTGTTCCTGCAATTTGTAGAACGGACCCGGCGCCGTATTGGCGATGCCCGGTGGATAGAACTGCTGTCCGAGGAAGCCCACCGTGCGCGACGAGAACGCCCGCGTGTCATTGGAAAAGAATACCGCCGTGCGCGCCTTCTGGGCCGCCACGTCCCAACTGAAGAGAGTCGCGCCCGGCGTGCGGATGGTGCCGAGAATGGCGGGTGCGGTGTTCGGCAACGCGGGATTGTTCACCACGGTGATGAAAGTTTGCGCAGCCTTACCGGCTGGCAATCGAATCCCGGCACGGGTGATTTTTGCCCGGGCTGAAGCTTGGGAAAGAATCGTGGCCACCTCGGTCGCAGTCAGCCGGGGCTGGCCATTGATCGGGCCGCCCACCGGATCGGCGATGACGGGTGCGCGGACTTCGCAGACTTGCCCCCCGAAGGAGCTCGTCGGATAGGCGACGAGTGGAGAGCCCACGACGACATAGGGCGGCACAACGCTGCCAGCCAAACCAAGCGGCTTCACCGTGCCAAGCCGCGTGCTGCCCATCACGTAGGGAACGCGGATTCCATCAATGGACACATTTGAGCCAAAAATCTTGGCGGTGGGTTGAAAGCCGATCTGGCCAGCCAGCGCCACGTCTTCATCCGGATCGTAACGTTGCTGGGACTGCGGTTGAATGTCGGCCAACGCCGAGAAAGGACTGACTGCGGGCGCCCGGGTCTGGCCAGCCACACCCACGCCGCCGATCAATTTTCCGGCTCGAAAAAGCGGCACTCCGCCGGGAGAGCCCGCAAGGCCTGTTAGCGGAGCCGGGCCGGCGATGGGATCACCGTTGATGCCGCTGGTAAGATCCGCGACGTAGCCGGTGTGCGGATTCTTGAAGCGATTCACATCGGTGAACGAAAGGTTCGAGAAATTCACCCCCACCAGCGGGCCGTTCGGACGATTTTGAATCCCGGGCGGAAAATGCTGCTGCACGATGAAGCCGGCCGTGCGCGACGTGAAGGCGTTCTGGTCGCTACTCAAAAAAGCCGCCGTGCCGGCCTTGGTGATCGCGTCCTGCACGGCGTTGGCATTGGGCGCGCTGTCCACGCTCCATACGCCGAGCACGAACCCCTCGCCATCCACCACCGCGATCACGGCATGAGGCTCAATCTGCTCCGCGCGGGAAATGGCTTGGGTTAGCACGCTGGCCACCTCGATCGAGGTCATGCCAGAGGCGAAAACCACTTGGGTCAGCATGGCTAGTAACAGCGGGATGAGGCGACGTATCACGTCCTAGAATAGGACAAAACAGCCCCCTGACGGCAAGGCTAAACTCGCTAAGGGTGCCCTTCCCATCCCCACAAGCACCAGAATCAGGAGCGGGGCTTTTTGCTGTTTATGGTAGGGGCAAAGCATTGGAAGAGACGGATGCCGTTTCTCAGCCTTCGAGCGCGGCGTCGAGCCAGGCGATCATTTTCCGGCGGTAGGCGCCTTTGTCGTTAGAAAGGGCGGTGCCGTGGCGGCCGGATTTCACTTCGAAGAGGGTTTTCGGTTGGCCGGCGGCTTCGAAGAGCTGGCGGCCTTGGGCGACGGGCACCACCTCGTCGTTGCTGCCGTGGACGACGAGCAGCGGGACGGGTGAGAGCTTTTTAACAAAGTCCTTGGGCGCGAGTTCGTCGGTGACGAGGCTGGCTCCGAGTTGGCCGCCGACGATGCGGGCCATCGCGAGATACGAGGCGAAGGCTCCGTCGATGACAATGGCGCGAAGACCTCTAACCGGGGATTCGGCGAGGGCGGTGACGGATTGCGCGCCGCCGAGGCTGTGGCCGTAGGAAACGAGGCGGCTGGTGTCGATGTCCGGGCGCTTGCGGGCGTAGGCGAAGGCGGCTTTGACGTCGTCGATCATGCCGCGGCGATCGGGCGTGCCGCCGGATTTCCCGAAGCCGCGGTAGTCGTAGAGGATGACGTTGTAGCTGGCTTCCGCGAGCCAGGCGCAGAAGCCGAGGTGGTGGCCGATCGAGCCGGCATTGCCGTGGGAGAAGACGACGGTGGCTTTGGCGGACTTGGCGGCTTTGCCTTTAGCCGGGATGAACCAGCCGTGGAGGGCGGTGTTGTCGGCGGATTTGAAATGGATGGACTCGAATTTCAGCCCCCACTCGGCGGGGGTGGCGGGCTCGTCGCGGGTGGGGAAATAGAAGAGCTGGTTGCCGCCTTTTTTGCCCGCCATTTGCTCGGCGAGTTTGGCGAGGTCGCTATTGGGGTCGCTGAGCAGCGCGCGGAGGTCATCCGCCGTGACGGATTCTTGGGCGGGCGCGATGGCGAGCGAGGCGAGCCAGAGACCGAGGATTCGTGCGTGCATGGTCGCTAAATCGACACCCGGATCGCGATTTGTCGAGGGAAAGAACGCGTTCAGCCCGGCACCTTGTCCAAGCCGAAGGCATCGTGCACCGCGCGGGCGGCGTCTTCGATGCGCGGCTCGTCCACGGTGACGGCGATCTTGATTTCCGAGGTGGAAATCATGCCGATGTTGATGCCCGCGTCGCCGAGGGCCTTGAACATGGTGGCGGCGACGCCGGAGTGGGAACGCATGCCGATGCCGACGGCGGAGAGTTTCGCGATGCCGGCTTCGGTCTCGATTTTCGCGTTCGGCGCGAGGGTGGCCATCACCGGCTTGAGCGCAGCCTGGGCTTTGCCGAGGTCGCTGGAGTGCATCGTGAACGAGTGGCGGGCGAAGCCGTCGTGCGCGATGTTGGAGACGATCATGTCGAGATTGATCTCCGCGTCGGCGAGGGCACCGAGGATGCGGCCGGACATGCCGGGCTCGTCGGGGATGCCGGTGAGGGTGACGCGCGCTTGCGAGCGCTCGATCGACACGCCGCGGATGACGACGTTTTCCATGTTGGGATGTTCTTCTAACACGAGGGTTCCTGGATTATCGTTGAGTGAGGAGCGGACTTCGAAAACGACGCCGAATTTCTTGGCGAACTCGACCGAGCGGGACTGCATGACCTTCGAGCCGGACGAGGCCATTTCAAGCATCTCGTCGTAGGAAATTTCCGGCAGCTTGCGGGCGTTTTTCACCACGCGCGGGTCGCAGGTATAGACGCCGTCCACGTCGGTGAGGATCTGGCAGACATCCGCTTTGAGCGCGGCGGCCACGGCGATGGCGGTGAGGTCGGAGCCGCCGCGGCCGAGCGTGTGGATCATGCCGTCGGGCGTGACGCCTTGGAATCCGGCGACGACCAGCGATTTCCCAGCATCGAGGAAACTCTGCATCAGCGTGGGGTCCATGTTGAGGATGCGGCCGCGAGTGTGGGAGCCGGTGGTATGGATTCCGGCCTGGCTGCCGGTGACGGAGGCGGCGTCCACGCCGAGTTCGTGCAGGGCGATGGTGAGCAGGGCGATGGATTGCTGCTCACCGGTGGCGAGAAGGACGTCGAGTTCGCGTTCGCTGGGATTTTCCGCGAGTTCCTTGGCCATTTTGATGAGGCCGTCGGTGACACCGGACATGGCGGAGACCACTGCGACGACTTGATTACCCTCGTCGCGGGTGCGTCTCATCCGCGCGGCGACGTTGCGGATCCGGTCGAGCGAGCCGACGGAGGTGCCGCCGTATTTTTGAACGATGAGTGCCATGGGTGTTTCAATCCTCGCCCCCCTGGTGCGGAGCGACCGGGCGGGAGTGAAGGGGAACTTGGCAAATTTGGCAAGAAATTGAATGCCGGATAAAAACCGGCGCGCGACGGGTCCCCGGCCGGAGACAAAAAGGGAGTGCCGCTCCCCTGTAAGCCGGATTGACTGCGCTCCGCTCCGTCCAAGCGGAGTGTGATTTCCTCCTCCGGAAATCATGGCAGGAATTGCTCGCTAACGCTCGCCCTGCTTTCTGTCCATGAGGGAAGGTGCCGCTCCCCTGTAAGCCGGATTCTGTCCACCCCTTGCGGGGCTGGACGGTCATTTCTCTCACCCCGCCGAGGCGGGGCGCCCTGCTTGCGCAGAGTGCGACTAATACCCGGAGATTAACGGGCGGGCAGCCCTTCCCCTGTTCTGTCTTGCACCACGCGAGGTTTGCCGTGCCGTCCGGTTACCCGGATTCGCGGTGGGCTCTTACTCCACCATTTCACCCTTGCCTGTGCCTGACTTGCGTCGGGCCATCGGCGGTATCTTTCTGCTGCACTGTCTGTCCGGGTTCCTCGCGGTTCCCGTCCCTCACTTTCATGAGGCGCGTTGCCCTGTGGTGTCCGGACTTTCCTCACCTCCGCTTGCGCGAAACTGCGACCGTCCGGGGAGCGGCGGGGACAACCTGCGGCCGCCGCGCTTATTTTCCAATCAAAAACACATCGAGTAGAAACCAAGCGATCATCACCGCGCCGACGGCGACCTTGAATCCCAACCGCAACCCGGGATGCAGTGCTCGTGGTGCCAGTTCAAGAACGAGTGCCTCGCGTGGCTGCCGGGGATGACGGTGGAAGAGGTGCGGAGGGCCGCGTGAATCACACCATTGGAAAACCAACGCCCGCCGGGTCCGCGAGATCCGGCGGGTGTTTGGTTTTTTTCCTCATAATGGCCGACTTGCACACGAAGCCTTCACCGTGAACCCCACGGGATCATGATCCCGATTACCACAAATGGCTGACCTTCCCCTAAACCGATCCATCACTCCCATTCTTGCCGCGCACTTAAAATGTTCTTATTAACACTCTTTGTGCCGTCCACTTACCAGCCCCGCCGCCCCCGCGCCTCGCCCCTCTGGCAACTTGTCCACCACGGCTGGGACGAATTCCTTGCCAACTACGAAAGCAAACACCGCAAGAATCTCGGCCCGGTCCACCCCGCCGCCCCCGCCACCGTCGAATCCTTCCTCCGTTGCGGCGACCTCGCCTCCGGCTTCACCCGCCTGCAATGCCCCGACTGCGGCCACGAACGCCTCCTCGCCTTCACCTGCAAGGGCCGCCACTTCTGTCCATCCTGTCACCAGCGCCGCGTCCGCTCCACCAGCGACTGGATCGCCACCGCCGTTTGCCACGAAGTCCCGCACCGCCAATTTGTCTTCACCATTCCCAAAGTCCTACGCGGCATCTTCCGCAAACGCCGCCAGCTCCTAACTCACCTCTTTCACACCGCCACCGAAACTCTCCGCGACGCCTTCCGCACCCGCCTCAACCTCCCCGAGGGCAAACTCGGAGCCATCGCCGCCGTTCACACCTTCGGCGATTACTTGATCTTCCACCCGCACCTCCACGTCCTCGCTGCCAACGGCCTCTTCACCCCCGACGGCCATTTCCACTGCATGCCCGCCGAAGACCTCGAACCTGCCATCGAACTCTTCCGCCACCGCTTCCTCCACGCCCTGCGCGAAGCCAAGCTCATCAGCCACGGCAAACTCGCCGACCTGCTCTCCTGGAAACACTCCGGCTTCCACATCTACGACGGCGGCGAAAAACCCGTCGCCGCCCACGACAGCGCCCGGCGCAAACGCTGTGGCTGGAGCATCTTGCTCCAGACCGTCCAAGGAGCGTCTCGCTCCTTGTTTTCCAACCCAAGCCCGCGGCCAAACCCCGCACATCCCCGATCGCATCATTCGTCCTCCAGTTTCTTCAAATCAACAATCCAAAATCAACAATCATCAATCGGAGATCCTTCTCATCCCCGCACCACCGAAACAATCCGCCCGCGACATGCGCCCCCTCTGGCGCGACCTCATCCTCCAGGTTTGGGGCGGCGACCCGCTCCAGTGCACCTGCTGCAAGGGCACCATGAAACCCGTCCGCAAAGTCATCCGCCGCGAGGAAATTGAATTTTTTCTCCGCCTCCACGGCCTCTGGAAGGGAATCGTCACACTCCCACGCCCGCCGCCTCCGCCCTTCGACATCGAACAACGCCGGGGGATCGGAGGCGTTTTGGACGGAGGCGAAGCCGTAGCCCGAAGGGTGAGCCCGCCGGGTGGGGCGGGCGAATCAAACCATGGAGCCGATCGAACCGCCGTGGCAGGCGATCAAGGAGTGGATCCCCGACGACGAGCCGGATCTCGACTGGTTCAACCGTCCCCGGAATCCATCCAATCCCGATCCGGATGGCTACGACCAAAGCCAAACATGGCAGGCACCCGAAATCCATTTGGAAGACGGCCGCATCCTGGTTTTCGAATACACCTGACAAGCAGGCAGCTGCGCCTACCGAAAAACCGTCGCCAAAGAAATCTTGGCAAAGCGGTCTGGAGAGCTACGCTCACCGCGAATGAAAACCGCCGTGAATCCTTCCGATACCGCCAAATCTCGGCGTCCAGCGGAGCATTCTTCCTTTCAGCGTTTCAGTTTTCAGCATTTCAGCTTTACCCAAATCCCCCTTTCCCCCGCAACCCCCATTTCCCCGCCCTCCAGTCTACGCCGAGGCTACGACAGGCAGGCCGGTCCGATCCATTGGCTCTTTCAGGGGCCTCCCGCAGAAAGCAAATTCCTAGCAGCGCGCGTCTCCACAACCTCATGTCATCTAGCAGTCAAGGTGCGGATCCGCGTTATTCCCGAGGCGTCTTCGCGCTTGGGACGGCACGAGGAAGCGGCCCTTGCGTTCTGAGGCAGTATGGTAGAGCCCGCTTTATGCGGGCAATCTTCCGGAGATGATAGTAGTTTGGATGGTGTTGGTGAACAGGAAGGACATCGAACAATGAATGATGCACCAGTTGTCCGCCGGATTACCGCGCTCGTACTCGGATGCTTCATGCTCCTGCCGGGCGTGGTTTCCGCCGGCAGTTTTATTCGATTTCGGGTGGACCAGTTGCCCGCTGGCCAGGCGGAGCTGAACATCACCGCCATAATGAAGATCCACGCCGCGCCGTGGACCCTGTCCGGCCTCAAGCTGACGCCGGTGCCGGCGAAAGGAACCGGATGGACGCCGTGGGTTAACCTCCAGAAGTTGCCGGGCGGGGCCACCGGGTCGCTGATCATGACAATTCCTGCCGGCGCGAAGGGGATGACTCGCTTCAGCACGGCGGAGGACGACGCGGCCGTGGTCCGGGACGTCAAGTGGGATTAGCCGGACGGCAACAAGGTCATCGTCAGTCCCGATTTTTCCGATGTGCGGACGTTTCGCGAGCAGGAACGCCGTTACTATCTCCGGACACTGATTCAGACCAACGGCAGGCTCCATTCGCTGAGCAGGCCGCCCCTGTTCTTCGGCAACGCCTGGGGCTATACAACAGGGGGCGCCGCGGAATACATGGTCAAGAGTTTCCGGCTGATGGGTCTCAACAGCGTCGTGACCAGCGAGGATGCTGCAAAATACGAGACCATCTACGGCTGGCACAGCCAGGGCGGGCAGTACGGACCTCCGGGATTCATGCCTTACGATGAGAAGGCGGCGCGTGATAAATTCAACGACTTCTACAAAAACTTTTTCACGACCGGGAAGGGCAAAGGCTCCGCGCCCGGCATGCGGATCTTCCAGCTTGCCGACGAGCCGGGCGAGGCGAATCCAAAGCCCGCCGAGGCGACACCGGCATTCCGCGCCTGGCTGTCAGAAAAAGGTATCGTGCCCACATTGTTCGGGAAGAAATCCTGGGATGAAGTCACGCTGGACCTTGTAACTCGCGGCACTCCCGAAGAAAGGCGCCTGTTCTACTGGAGCCAGAGGTATAAGGACTACCTGACCCCGAAATGGCTTTCAATCGCCGCCGATGCGGTGCGCGACAGCGGGCCCAACCGCGAGGTGCAATCATATGTCGCCCTCAGCGGACACCAGCTCTACATGCCCAGCAGGCCGCCCGTGGACATGTTCCAACTTGCCCAGTACCCGAACCTGATGCCCGGGATCAGCGACTGGATGACCAGCGGAAGCTGGAACTGGGACAGCCACCAGGCGGTTGCATTCTCTGTGGCGTTCTTCAACGCCGGCGCGCGCCGGCACGGTGCCGATTTCGGCAAGCCGCCGTTGTCTCGTTCGATGATGCACTGCGTCAATCCCAGCCTGTTCCGCGGTTACACCCAGCTTGCCAACCAGTGCAAGTTCATCAGCTACTACAACTACGGGCCGGACTACGAGGTGACCGAGGGCTACTGGTCGCAATCGTGGAGCGGATTTGCCGTCCAGCGCATTAACAACCAGGCGGCGCAGATGGACGACATCCTTGGGCCGGGCGTCATGCGGCCGAGCCGTGTGGCTATGCTCTACTGCACATCACAAGACGTCTGGTGGCCGGAATGGATGTTCGCGGATAAACGCGCCATGTTCCTTGGACTGTCGCACGAATACTTCCAGCCGGGCATGGTCACCGAGGAACAGGTCGCGGCCGGCGCGCTTGCCAACTACGACGCGGTCTACGTCATTGACCAGGTCGTTCCCAGGGCCACGCAGAATGCCCTCGAGAGCTTTGTCAAAGACGGCGGCCTGATGTGGGCATGCGACGACGCCGCGCACATGGACGAGTACGCGGACGGGCACGACCTTTTGGACAGGCTGGCGGGCCTGAAGCGCGATTTTAGCGCGAACCCTGGCACTGCGGTGACGGTCGCCCCGATCGCCGGCGAGAAGACGTTCGAAGCGCATGAGGTGCCTTTGCACGGGAGGAAGAAGGAGACCATTCGCCGCTGCCTGTTCAAGTGGGACGGCGCGAAAGTCCGGGCCGAGTACAGCGACAAGACGCCGGCATGGGCCGAGAAACAGGTCGGCAAGGGCAAGGTTGTCTACATTGGGCACCGGTCCGGCCTTGCCTATTCGGCGCGGGCCGGTGCGCGTGGCGAACACAAGTGGTGGCTGCCGGCTTACAGGCCGCTCATGGTCCTGCCTTTGCTCGAGGCCAAGGTCGAGCGCGACTTGATCGTGTCGGAACCGCTGGTCATGACCACGCCGATTTCAACCGACGCCGGGACCGCGATCATTATGTTCAACATGTTCTTTCAGGACCGGACAAACCTGACAGTCAGCCTGAAGGAACCCGCCAGGCCGTTCAGCGTGGAATGGTGCGGCAACAATCAACAGCTCGCTCCGCTGTCGTACGAGTATGTCAACGGCCGCGTGGTGATCTCAAACCTCAATCTGCCGCCGCAGGGCACCATGATCCTCGTCCGGCGCAAACCGGCCCCGGCGGACGACCGCCTCGCGGTCATGAAAGCCACGGCCGAGCAGGGCATCGCCTCGACGGACTGGCAGGCGGCCAGCGCGGGCGCATGGTTCGCCGGCTTCTTCCCGACCTGGAATCTTGCTCCAAAGATCATTCCCCTGCTCTCGCACGAGCATTGGTCCGTCCGCCGGAGCGCCGCAGAAGCGCTGGGGCGCCTTGGCCACAAGCCCGCGGCGGATGCACTCAGTGCCGCGATAGCAGGCGAAACCGACACGCACGCACTGGCTGACGAACTATATGCGCTCGCTCAGCTCAATCCAGCAGCAGCGCAGAAGTTCTGCCAGCAGCACAGCAAGCATCCTGACATTTTCGTACGCAAGGAAGTTGAGCGGGCCGCGGCCCTGTTACCGCAGAAGAAATAGGAGAGCTGTGAATGTCAAAATTGCCACTCGCTGCCGTGTCTTTCCCGAAGTCCTTCACCTGAGATTGCGCCACTGCGTCGTACCATACCCCCTCACTCCCCGACGCCCGTCCCCGGTCTGAGCGTTTCCGGTGCGGCGGGCGCGAAAGCAAATTCCTGCGCGGCGGGGCGATCTTTTGCGGCTCGGTGAATGGGGTCAGAGTACACGGATTGACATTTTTTTTGCCCTGTTGATGTTTCGGATCCAGTTTTCCGCATGGCCCGCCAACCTCGATTTCAGTATGCCGGTGCGTTATATCACGTGATGGCACGTGGCAACGGGGGAGACGCAGGTGTTTGTCACCGACGATGACCGCAAGGTGTTTCTCCACCGACTCGGGCAGGTTTGTGAAAGTCATGGCTGGAAGGTCCATGCGTGGGTGCTGATGGGGAACCATTTCCATCTGCTTCTTGAGACACCGGAGCCCAATCTTGTCACCGGCATGAAGTGGTTGCTCTCGACTTACAGCCAAGGCTGGAACCGCGCGCACATGCGGCGCGGGCATGTGTTTCAGGGGCGCTACAAGGCGGTTCCCGTCAACGCTTCGGATTCTGCGGGCGATGGGGCATCCTGGTTCAGTAAGCCGATCCGTCTCGGACGGCAGAGCGGACA
>CAMDLP010000023.1 GCA_945901795.1 Akkermansia muciniphila
ACGAAGCTTTGCTCGCGCCCACGGCAGCTCCGGCTCTGCCGGATGCGGCGCGGAGCTCTTCAGGCGCTGGCGCCGGGAAGAGGAAGAGCTCCGCACCGCATGGAGCAGAGCTTCCATCCCCCAAGGCGGCAGCAGAGCGTGCCGCACTCTAGGGAGGTCAGCGGGCTGCCCGGCTCCAATCCTTAAAGGCATTGGCCTGAGGTCGGCGGCCCCGATTTTTAAAAAAATTCAGCACCTGAGCCCTCCGAACGGGAGGGCGGCAAATTCATTCGTCAGGCCAAATAGCCCGCTTAACCGTAATATCGACCATTGGCCGCCCATTTCGACCACTTGATTTTATTTGAAATTAAAAAGTAAACTTTAATTAATTTTTTCTTGCTGGGGCCGGAAAAGTCGTGCTAGAACCCAACCGTTAACTGTTACCGCCCTCGAGATTCGCGGTGACGACGGTCTTAAATCCACCTCTCTCCACACACACACCGATCATGAAGCCAACTCGCAATCTGTTCGCCAGCCTTCTCTCGCTTTCCGTTATCACCCTGGCCGGTTCCCATAGCGCCCAGGCGGCCACCCGGACCTGGGACGGCAGCACAAGCGGCGATTGGAACGAGCCGACCAACTGGAGTGGTAATTCCCTGCCTTCCGCGAACAACGATAACGCGTCCTTTGCCGGGGCCTTTGGAATCGGAGGCACCGCCATCACCCTTGGGGCCAATCAAAATACGGAAACCCTGCCAATTTCGACAGCGACCGATTTCAGTCTTAACGACTTCACCCTGACTCTCGCCTCCGGCGACATCACCCGCTCTGCGACCACCGGCACGCTGCGGGCGACCACCAGTGCGAATGCGCTGGGCTTGGGCACTCTGAACGTGGCCACTGGATCCGCCACCGAGCATCCGATCCGCACGAAAGTAGCTCTCGGTGCCAACCAAACCTGGAGCGTGACCGATATCGCCCAAGTTCTCAACGCCACCAACGAGATCAGCGGCGGCTTCGCCCTCACCAAGGCCGGTAACGGAAACCTGACCTTCACCGCCGCAAACACTTACACCGGCGACACGATCATCAAGGCCGGAACCCTGGAGCTCAACGGAATCGCCAGCGTCCTCAGCACCAAGATCATCGTTGGAGACACCGGTTCCAATGGCGCGGTTCTGGACGTGAGCGGCACGACCAGCAACTTCGAGGTGACCGCCAGCCAGACGCTCAGCGGTATCGGCACTATCAACGGTGGGGCGAGCACCATTCAGGTGAACGGCACCATCGCTCCCGGCGACGTCGATAGGGGGAACCTTGCGAGCGCAGGAATATCAATTTTGCCAACGGTTCCTACACGCTAGTGTCGCAACAATTATTGGTCAGCTACTTCGGGGACTCTGTAAACAACAGCTTCACCGGTGGTAACGATTTCGTCATGGTCACCGTGCCGGAACCCAGCGCCGCCCTGCTCGGTGGTCTCGGAGCCCTGTTCCTGCTGCGCCGCCGTCGGAACGCGTAACTGATTTTCGGAGTTAATGGATTTTCTCCGGATTTACAGGGTCGCTGGCTGAGGTCAGCGGCCCTGTTTTTTGTGCGAGAATGTGTTCCGGCTGTTTCAGCCAGATACATCACTCCCGGCTGAGACAGCAGGGACACATTTTGATAGTTCCCCGGCTTCACCCGGCCAGCCTGTTTCGGAAACCTCGCGAGACGCCCGTTGCAGGGTGGGGATCCAGAGGCCTTCGCGGGCGATTTGCTCGCCGTCGCGCGGGTAGTCGGCTCGGCCCAGGTTTTTTCCGGCGAGGTGGAAACAGGCCCAAGCGCGCCACGAGCGGATTTCCGCGCGCGGGCCGCTCATCCGGCTGGCGAGGTGTTGGAAATGGCGGACGGGATTGCCCAGATAGCCGCACTCGCCGCTCGCCGCCGTTTCAAGAATCCAGACCAGCGCGCGGTAGGGCGGCGGGTTGGTCAGCAGCACCGGATCGCCGCCGGAAAGGTCCGCCATCCAGGATTTATTGAGCTGGAGAATGGCTTGGGCGGGTTTCCCGGCGAGCCACTGGGACTGCGCGTAACACAGCGCGTCCAGATAGAATTCCGCGCCCTTCGCCGCGCCGTGGCGGCGGGTGAGCGCGAAATCATGGATTTCCGCCACCGCGGGCAGCCACGGGCAGGCAGGGTTCACGAAAGTTGGAGAATGCGTGTCGATGCGCCGAACGGATAAGTGAATTCCGCACGGATCTCAACCTCTTCACGCTTGCATCTCACTCCGGATCGTCAATTCTCGCCGCCCCATGAGCAATCGTTTAGAAGGAAAAGTCCTTGTCGCCCAAGGTGGTGGCCCCACTCCCGTGATCAACCAAAGTGTCGTCGGCGTCGCCCTGGAGGCCCGCAAATTCAGCCAGGTGACCTCCATTTACGGCGCGGTCCACGGCGTCCGCGGCATCATCGATGAAAACTTCGTCGATCTCACCCGCGAGACCACGCACAACCTGGAACAAGTCGCCGGCACGCCGTCTTCCGGCCTGCTTTCCACCCGCGACAAACCCGACGAGGAATACTGCGCCCGAATGTTCAAGGTGATGCAAGCGCACGACATCCGCTACTTTTTCTACGTCGGCGGCAATGATTCGTCCGACACCGTCCGCATCGTCAACGAGCAGGCGAAGGAGGCGAATTACGAACTGCGGGCGATCCACATCCCGAAGACGATCGACAACGACCTTGAGGAAAACGACCACTGCCCGGGCTTCGGCTCGGCGGCGCGCTTCGTGGCGCAGGCGTTCTCCGGCGTGAACCTCGACAACCGCGCGCTGCAAGGCGTTTACATCGGTGTGGTGATGGGCCGCCACGCGGGATTCCTCACCGCCGCTTCCTCGCTGGCGCAGAAGTATGTGGATGACGGCCCGCACCTCGTTTACGTGCCGGAGCGCCATTTCGTCATGGAAAATTTCCTCGCCGACGTGGACCGCGTCTATCAACAGCACGGCCTCTGCACGATCGCCGTTTCCGAAGGAATTTCCGATCCCGACGGCACCGCGATGATCACCAAGCTGCTCGGCACCGAGGAGCGTGATTCGCACGGCAACATCCAGCTCTCCGGCACCGGCGCGCTCGGCGACCTGCTTTCTAACGAGATCCGCAAGAACCTCGGCATCAAGCGCGTGCGCTCCGATACTTTCGGTTACCTGCAACGCTCGTTCATGGGCATCCAGTCGGACCGCGACGCCCGCGAGGCGCGTGAAGTCGGGGAAAAAGCCGTGCAGTTCGCGATGTGGGACAACGTCGATGGCTCGGTGGTGATCCGCCGCCCGGTGCTCAACTACAGCGTGGATTACGAACTGGTGGACATCAAAAAAGTCGCCGGCAAAACCCGCCACATGCCGGACAATTTCATCAACGCCACGGGCAACGGCGTGACCGAGGATTTCAAGAACTACTGCCGCCCGCTGCTCGGAACGCATCTGCCGGAGCCGCACCGCCTGCGCGCGCCGAAGGTCGCGAAGATACTTCACAAGTAAGGCTTGCCCGTGGACCGCTGGCAGCCTGCTGCCGCTATCAGGTGTTGCCAGCCTGCTGGCGGACGCGGGATTAACGTGCGCTCACGGCTGCCACTCCATGCCATGCCATGCCGCAGCAGGCTGCGAGCATCATAGCGGCAGCTGGCTGCACGCAGTCCACGGCTTCACTCAATCCATCTCGACGCGATAGCGCGGGATGGACTTGTCGATTTCACGGCTCCACGCGTCGATCCCGCCGAGCAGGCCGTAGGTCTCGTTCATTCCGTGGCCGCGGAACCACGCGACCTGGTCGAGCACGTTCCGCCCGCTGTGGTCGTAAAGCAGGATCCGGGTGTTAGGATCGCCGGCGAAGAGCTGCTGTTGGAGTTCCTGGGTGAAAAATTCCGAGCCGGGAATCACCACCGCCTCGTGCTCCTCACGCATACGAAGGTCGATGAGACGCAGTCCGGAAATCTGCTCATGCGCGACGGACGGCTCCATCCACATCGCGGAATCGTGGACGTGGCTGGCGAGCAAATGTGCAAGCACCTCGTCCACCGGGATTTCCGAGCGGGCGCAAAGTTCGGCGAGAGTCTCGTCGTTAGAAAACGCGCAGCTCTGGCAGCCACCGAGATGGTAGCGGGCGAAAATCGCGCGTTTCGCGCCGGGCAGGGTTTCGAGAATCAACCCCATCGGGGAATCGGCGGAAAGATCGGCGGGTTGCATCGCCGGAAAGCTAGCCGTCTCGCAGTGGAAAACAACCTTATGCTCCCGCCCCTTTTTTGGCGAGAAACGCCGCCTCTTCCTCGTGCGAGTGGATTTGTAGCAAGGCCTGCACTCCATGCAGTGCGGCGTTGGCTTTCAGAATGCTGCGGATCGCGGCAGCGGTGTGACCTTCCCGGCCGATGAGGAGCACCACATCCTTTTTCACCAGCACGAGTTTGAAGCGCAGCCCGGTCGGCCCCATTTCGGAAACCTTGATCTGCGCGTGGTTAGGCTCGTCGATCAGGTTCACGGCCACGTATTGGAGGAAATTCTTCAGGCGGAGAATGATCGCCTGCATTTCCGACGGGCTGATGCTTTTTGCGACCGGCGCAACCGGCGTGGAGCCTCTGAAATCCCAGTTCATCACCTTGTAACTGGCCATCCGTTTGAAGAAACCGATCACATCGACCTCTTGATTCGCCGCCTTCCTCACTGCGGGCAGGGCGGCCCGGAAGTCCCACTCCATCACCTGCACTCTCCCTAACCGCTTCAGCGACCGGGCGATTTCAAGCTCCCGGATCTCCGTGTTCAGGAGGCCCATGAAATCCCAGTCGGTGACTTGGGTTTCCCCGAGCTGCTTGAGAGAACTGGCGATTTTGGAGACACGGTTCGGCATGATTTTCGGCCACACTCTAAACCTTGGTAAGCCAGCCGCTCAAATCAAAAAACGCGCGGCGTCCATCCAGCGACGGCAAGTTTACTGACAAAACCGGGGATTTTTACGCTGTTTCCAGCGCGCAATCCGTGGCTAAACTCCCGGCATGCCGAGGGAACGCGATCCGGACGAACCGAAAATCTACTTTTTGCCGAACTTGATGACGGCTCTGAATCTGGCCTGCGGGTTTTTCGCCGTGGTGATGATCGTCGTCGGACTCATCGAGGTGCAGAGAAGATCCGGCGAGGTCAAACTGCCCGACAAGGAGTATTACGAAATCTCCAAGCGCTATTACGAATACGCGATCCTGCTGATTTTCGGCTCCTGCCTGTTCGACCTTCTCGACGGCCGGCTGGCGCGGCTCGGCGGCCAGGAATCCCCCTTCGGCCAGCAGTTCGACTCGCTCGCCGACATCATCTCCTTCGGCATGGCTCCGGCGATGCTGCTTTCCCGCGCGGTGCTTTTCCCGCTCGGCAACACCGGCTGGGCGATCGCCCTGATCTATCTGGTCTGCGGCGCGATGCGGCTGGCGCGGTTCAACTGCCTCGCCGCCCTGCCGAAAAGGCCCGGCGCTTCCACCGATTTCCGCGGCCTGCCGATCCCGATGGCCGCCGGTTTCATTGCTTCGCTGACCTTCCTGCTCATGGACCTTTACAAGAACGACCACGAGCTCGGCCTGTGGAAATACATCCTGGCAGGCGCCATGCTGGGGCTTTCCCTGCTGATGATCAGCGACATCCGCTACCCGAGTTTCAAAAAAGTCGGCTTCCGGACCCGCGGCACCTTCGGCGCGATCGTCATCGCCGTGCTGGTCATCTACGTGACCGTGCAGTTTCGCTACGTGATGCCGGTGGTGCTGTTCAGCATCTATCTGCTTTATGGAATGATCCGGCCGTGGATTTCCCAGCGTTTGAGAAAGGAAATCGAGGTGGAAACCGACGGCGATGAGGAGCCCGCGCCCCCTGAATCGAGAAAAGAAGTCTAGCATGGACGCTCCGAAACGCCGCTCGCCGTGGGTCATCTTCCTGCTGGTCCTGCTCCCCGTCTGGCTGGTCGCATCCGGCATCGGCGCGCTCTGGTATTATTTTCACCGCGAGAAAAAGCAGGCGCTCGTCGAGCAGGAGCGCTTCGTCCAAGCCGTCTCCGCACCCCTGTTGGCGGATGATTTGCGGAAAATCGTCGAAGTCATCGGCGAGCGGAACGCATCCTCGGAAACCGCTGCCGCCAACCTCTCCCGCACCGCCTCGATGATCGAGGGCTTGCTCGGCCCGTCGAACACCGGCTACCCGGTCCGCCGCACCAACGGCCCCGGGAAATGGCCGATTCTCCAAGTCACCCTCGCCGGAAAAAATCCGGAAACCCCAGCCGTCTGGGTGCTCACCTCCTACGACAGCCGGATCGGATCGCGCGGCGCCGAAGCCAACGCCACCGGCCTCGCCGCCACCCTCGCCGCCGCCCAGGCGCTCGCCCGCGACAAGCCGAATTTCCCCATCCATTTCGTCTTCCTGCCCCACGCGAACGATTTGGAATCGCCGGTCGTCGAGACCGCGGCGAAATTTGCCGAACTCGCTAAATCGCCCAAAGCCGTCCTCTGCATCGAGTCGATGGGCGCGGGCGAAACATTATGGCTGAGTTCCCGCGATACCACCGCCGCACCCCTCAATCTCGTCTCCGGCCTCGGCGCAGTTTACGGCGCGGAAGTCATTTGCCTCGGGGAAGACACCGACTTGGCGAGCACGCTGTTTCAAATGAACCTGCCCGCCGTCCGCGCCGCGACCCGCCCGCTGCTGCTCCCCGACGAGGCAGACGAAAAGCTGCCGTTCGCCCCGACCGTGGCCGCCTCCACCGGCCGCCTGATCGAGTTGATCCGCCGCTGCGCCGCCAAGTAGATCAAGATTCCTCGTTGCAGAAATCCCGATGCGGTCCAAAATCTAATTCTCACACGAAATCGCCAGGAACTTCCCGCCGATTCCTCCCCACTTTCTTCCATGCGCCCCACCGACCTCGACCCTACCTTCATCTCCCACGCCCCCGGCTATTGGTCGGACGAAGCCACGGAAAACTGGGATGACCACCGCTGGCAGCTCAGAAATCGCGTTGATTCCCTCGCGGATCTCGACCTGCGGCTCAATCTGACCGACGAAGAACGCGCCGGCGTCCTGCTCGCCGGCACCAAGCTCGCGATGTCGATCACGCCGCACTTTTTCAATCTCATCGACCGCGATGACCCGGATTGCCCGATCCGCCGCCAGGTGATTCCGCGCATCGAAGAAGGCTGGAACGCACCCGAGGAAATGGCCGATCCCTGCGGCGAGGATTCGCACATGCCGGTTCCGGGCCTCGTCCACCGCTACCCGGACCGGGTGCTGTTCCTGGTGACCGACCGCTGCGCCTCCTACTGTCGCTACTGCACCCGCTCGCGGGTCGTCTCCGGCGTCGGCGAGCAACACTTGGAAACCCAGTGGGAACCGGCTTTCAAATATCTCGAAAAGCACACCGAAATCCGCGACGTCCTGCTCTCCGGCGGCGATCCTCTGCTCTTCTCGGACGACCGCCTCGATAAAATCCTCACCCGCCTGCGGGCCATCCCGCACCTCCAATTCATCCGCATCGGCTCGCGGATCCCCATTTTCCTGCCCCAGCGGATCACCCCCGAACTCTGCACGATGTTGAAAAAGCACCACCCGCTTTTCATCTCCATCCACAGCAACCACCCGCGCGAACTCACCAGCGAAGTCCGCGACGCCCTCGGCCGCCTCGCCGACGCCGGCATCCCGCTCGGCAACCAAAGCGTCATGCTCCGCGGCGTGAACGACAGCGTGGAAATCCAAAAGGCGCTCGTCCAGAAGCTCCTGATGTGCCGCGTGAAGCCGTATTATCTCTACCAGTGCGACCTCATCAACGGCTCGTCCCACCTCCGGACGCCCGTCGCGGAAGGCGTGGCGATCATCGAAGGCCTCCGCGGCCACACCACCGGCTACGCCATCCCCCAGTTCGTCATCGACGGCCCCGGCGGCGGCGGGAAAATCCCGATCAATCCGAATTACGTAGTCGATACCGCGACCGGCAAGATCACCCTGCGGAATTTCGAAGGCGAAATCTTCGAGTATCCCGATCTGACACCGATCCCGGCCTTGGATTTGGAGCGACTGCATCAGCAAGCGCTGAGCCGCTCGATCTGATCTGCCGGCCCATTCCGCTTGCGCTCACGGTCCTGCGTCCTAGCATCCAGCGCTTTCCAAAGCTCTGTCGCTCACCGCTCCCATGAATCGCATTTTCGTCGAAAAAAAAGCCGGACACAACGCCGAGGCCCGCCACCTTCTGCATGATCTCCACGAGTCGCTCGTCCTTCCCGGCCTTGCCAGCGTCCGCATCGTCCAACGCTATGACATCGATGGACTTAGCGACGAGGAATTCAGCTCCGCCGCGCGCCTAATCCTGTCCGAACCGCAGGTCGATTCCATTTCGGAAACCCTCTCCATCGCGGAAAACGAAACCGCTTTCGCCGTCGAGTTTCTCCCCGGCCAATTCGACCAACGCGCCGACTCCGCCGCCCAATGTGTCCAGATCCTCACCGGCAAAGAACGCCCCGCCGTCATCTCCGCCAAGGTCATCCTCCTCACCGGCACGCTCTCCGCTGACGAAATCACCCGCATCAAGAATTTCTTCATCAACGCGGTCGATTCCCATGAAGTCCCCGTAGCGGCGATCACCGGTCGCCGCGAACCCACCTCCCCGCCCGACGTCGCCATCCTCACCGGCTTCGCGACTCTCGATCCCGCCACCCTCCGCGCCGATCTCGGCCTCGCCATGTCCGCCGAGGACGTCACCTTCTGCCAGAACTATTTCCGCGACGAGGAAAAGCGCGACCCGAGCCTCACCGAGCTCCGGATGCTCGACACCTACTGGTCCGACCACTGCCGCCACACCACTTTCCTCACCAAGATCGACGAGGTCACCTTCGGCGAAAACACCGAGCCCGTTCAGCGCGCCTGGCAAAGCTATCAGGAAACCCGCATCGCGCTCGGCCGCGAGGACAAGCCGGTCACGCTGATGGACATCGCCCTCATCGGCATGCGCGAGCTGAAAAAATCCGGCGAGCTCGACAACCTCGAAGTCTCCGAGGAAGTCAACGCCGCCTCCATCGTCGTCCCGGTCACCATCCAAAATTCAAAATCCAACATTCAAAATTCCACGACGGAGGAGTGGCTCGTGATGTTCAAGAACGAGACGCACAACCATCCCACCGAGATCGAACCTTTCGGTGGTGCCGCCACCTGTCTCGGCGGCTGCATCCGCGATCCGCTTTCCGGACGTTCCTACGTCTATCAAGCCATGCGCGTCACCGGCGCCGGCGACCCGCGCACGCCGTTTGCCGAAACGCTGCCGGGCAAGCTCCCGCAGAAAAAAATCTGCCAAGTCGCTGCAAAAGGTTACTCGTCCTATGGCAACCAGATCGGCCTCGCCACCGGCCAAGTCGCGGAGGTCTATCACCCCGGCTACGTCGCCAAGCGCATGGAAATCGGTGCCGTCGTTTCCGCCGTCCCGCGCTCCCATGTTTTCCGCGGCTCCCCCGCCCCCGGCGATGTCATCCTGCTCATCGGCGGCCGCACTGGCCGTGACGGCGTGGGCGGCGCGACCGGCTCCTCGAAGGAGCACACCGACACCGCGCTCGAAAATTCCGCGGAAGTCCAGAAGGGCGACGCACCCACCGAGCGCAAGATCCAGCGCCTGTTCCGCAACCCGGAACTCACCCGCAAAATCAAAATCTGCAACGACTTCGGTGCCGGCGGCATCTCCGTCGCCATCGGTGAAATCGCCACGTCGTTAGAAATCAACCTCGACGCCGTTTCCAAGAAATACGACGGCCTCGACGGCACCGAACTCGCGATTTCCGAATCTCAGGAACGCATGGCGATCTGCGTCGATCCTTCCGAGATCGACTATTTCATCACCGAATCCGACAAGGAGAACCTCGAGTGCAAACACGTCGCCAACGTCACCGACAGCGGCCGCCTCATCATGACTTGGCGCGGCAAAACCATCGTCAACCTCTCCCGCGCCTTCCTCGACACCAACGGCGTCCAACAGACTGCGACCATCCATGTGGCCGGGGCATCCTGCCCCAGTCCGTTGCATGAGCGTCCCGCTCCGTCGCTTGTCTCGCGCCTTTCCGAGCTCAACACCTGCTCCCAAAAAGGCCTCGGCGAAATCTTCGACGGCTCCGTCGGCGCGGGCACCGTGCTGTGGCCCTTCGGCGGTGACCGGCAACTCACTCCTCCCGACGCGATGGTCGCCAAGCTTCCGCTGCTAGAAGGCGACACCGACGTTTGCACCTACATGAGCTGGGGCTTCAACCCGGAGATTTCCTCGTGGTCGCCCTTCCACGGCGCGCTCTACGCCGTCACCGAGTCCGTCTGCAAGGCGGTCGCCGCTGGCGCGCGACTCCCCGACATCCGGCTCACGCTCCAGGAATATTTCCCGAAACTTGGCAACGATGCATCCCGCTGGGGCCTGCCGTTCGCCGCGCTGCTCGGTGCCTATCAGGCGCAGCACTCGCTCCGCCTCGCCGCCATCGGTGGCAAGGACTCGATGTCCGGTTCCTTCAACGACCTCGACGTGCCACCGACGCTCGTTTCCTTCGCGCTCGCACCGGGCAAAGCCAGCCTCGCGATTTCCCCGGAATTCAAACAAGCGGGATCGACGATCTCCTTCGTGGAAATTTCCCGCGATGCCGATCAACTCCCCGACTTCACCGAGCTCCGGCAAGTCGCCGCCGCGCTGCATGAGCTGAATGTGGAAGGACGCATCCTCTCGCTCCATCACATCGGGCAGACCGGCATCGCCGCCGCGCTGGCGAAGATGGCATTCGGAAACCACATCGGCGCGGAAATCAACACGACCCTCGACCTCGCGCGCGAACGTTATTTTGTATTCCTGATCGAACATGTCGAGCCACTGCCAGTGGAATTCAGTTCGGTTGAAATCGGCCACACCACCGAGGTCGGCACGCTCGTCCTCAACAGCGAGGCCCACACCCTCACCGAACTCCAGGACGCCTGGACCGGCACGCTGGAACCGATCTATCCAACGCAGCCGGAAAAGACCGGAGATCAAAGATCGAAAATCGTCGATGCTCCACTCTTCTCTCCCAATCAAAAATCCAAAATCAACAATCATCAATCGTCAATCCGCCCCAAGGTCATCATCCCCAGCTTCCCCGGCACCAACAGCGAATACGATTCCGCGAAAGCCTTCCGCGAAGCCGGAGCGGACGCGGAGATCCTGGTATTCCGCAACCTAACCGCCAAACACATCGAGGAGTCGCTCAGCGCCCTCGCCGCGCAGATCCGCGCCTCCCAGATCCTGATGTTCCCTGGCGGCTTCAGTGCCGGCGACGAACCGGACGGCTCCGCCAAATTCATCGCCACCATCATCCGCAGCCCGCGCGTGGCGGATGCGATCATGGACCTGCTCAAAAACCGCGACGGCCTCATCCTCGGCATCTGCAACGGCTTCCAAGCCCTCGTCAAAACCGGACTCGTCCCCTACGGCGAGATCCGCGACGCCGCTGCCGACGCGCCGACGCTCGTTCATAACAGCCTCGGCCGCCACATTTCCTGCTACGCCCGCACCCGCGTCGTCAGCCAACTTTCCCCGTGGCTGGCCGACTGTGAGATCGGCGACATCCACCGCGTCCCGGTCTCCCACGGCGAGGGTAAATTTTTCGCCAGCCCGGAAGTCATCGCCGCACTTGCCGCCAGCGGCCAGATCGCGACGCAATATTGCGATGCCGACGGCGCTCCTTCCATGGACATCGCCATCAACCCGAACGGCTCGCTCGCCGCCATCGAAGGCATCACCAGCCCCTGCGGCCGCGTCTTCGGCAAAATGGCCCACACCGAACGCGCAGGAACACAGGTCGCGAAAAACATTCCCGGCGAAAAACACCAACTGATCTTCACGGCGGGGGTGCGGTATTTCCAAGCTTAGCAAAAACCGCATCCATTCGCCACCAGCATGCTGAACCCGCTGTTCCTAGCCCAAAGAGCTGCCCGGTTCCGCTCCATGGCAGAAGGCGGCCCGCTGGATTTTTTGATTGTCGGTGGCGGGATCAGTGGTGCGATGCTCCATGATGTGTTATGTCGGCGGGGGTATCGGGTGGCCATGGTGGACAAAAGCGATTTCGCCTCCGGCACCAGCCAGGCATCCGGCATGTTGGTCTGGGGCGGCCTGCTTTATCTGAAAAACCTGGATTTTGCGACTGTCGCCAGCCTGTGCAAGGCACGCAAGGCGCTGATGGAAAAATGCGCCCGTCAAATCAAACCCCTGGACATCCACTACCTAACCGGAGGAGCCCCTGCCGCAAGCAAAGCCTTCGTTTGGGCCGCCCTGCAATTTTATTGGTTGCTCGGCGGTTGTGAACTGGATCGCCCCCGCTTCAAGAAATGCCCTTCGGGCGATGCACTGATCTATCAGGAGGGCATGCTGTGTGAATCGGACAGCCGCTTCGTGATCGACCAAATCGCCGCGCAGGATTCGGAACAGAGCATTGCCCTGAACCATTGCAGGGTGGCGACTGCATCACGCGACTCAAGCCACGGCCTGTGGCGGATTGGGTTGAATGACGAACTCACCGGCACGGAACACCAGGTCACAGCCAAGGTGCTCATCAACGCGGCGGGCGTGTGGGCGGATGAACTGAACCGGCTTGCGGGCCTCGAATCCCGCTACAAGCATGTTTTCAGCAAGGGCGTGTATCTTGCGTTTCCACGCGGGGATTCGGTCGAGGCCCGCATCTATCCGATGCTCGGCCGCAATGACGTGCTCACCCATGTGCCTTGGGGGCCGGTCTCGATGTGGGGGCCCACGGAAACCAGCATCCAAAACATGAAAGCGGGTTTCTCTGCCGACCGCGACGACGTCCGCTTCCTGCTCGATCAGGCGCGCCGCCAACTTCGCGGTCAACACCGCGCCGAGGATGTGGTTTCCATCCGCTGTGGCATCCGTCCTCTCGTGGTGCCACGCAATTACAATCGCGAGGAATATCCGCTCAGCCTCTCACGGCGGCATCAGGTGGAAATACACAAGGAGAAGATGGCCATCACGATGTATGGTGGCAAATTCACCTCGGCCATGACGGTGGCGGAACACACTGCGAACCTATTGAAACGATGGATCCCGCCCGCCCGGTTTTCGCCTCCCACTCGTCATCACGCACCGGAAACCCGCATCCACGATGGCCTCGGCCATGCATTCGTCACACCCGAATGGGCGCGCGACCGTGAATCCTGTGCGACCCTGGAAGACTATCTCCGCCGCCGCACCAACATCGCGCAGTGGATGCCGCGCATGGGACTGGGTCATCAAAACGAGCAGCGCGATGCCTTGCTGGAAACCGCCAGCGCATTTACCGACGAACCGAACCATGCAGAGGCGATGGTGTGCGCGTATGAGCAACGCGTCCGCAGCTTGTACGACCCCCTGCTCTCTGCCTGACCCCTCCGTTTACCTTCATGAACCCCATCGTCACACTTGATCAGGATGCCCTGCTGAAATGGCCGGATTTCACTGAGACCGAAGAAGCGGCCGTGTTGCGGATCATGCGCGACGGCAACGTCAGCACCCATCCGGTGATTCAGGAACTCGAGGAGGATTTCCGCACATTCACCGGCAGACAGCATGCGCTGGCACACTGCAATGGCACCACCGCTCTGATGGCTGCCTTCCACGCTCTTGGATTGGAGCCCGGCGACGAAGTGCTGGTGCCCACCGCCACATTCTGGGCATCCGTGTTGCCCATGATCTGGTGCGGGCTGGTGCCTGTGTTCTGCGAAAGCGAGGCCGAAACCCTGGGCCTCAATCCTGACGATGCCGCGCGGCGCATCACGCCCCGCACCAAGGCAATCGTGATCGTCCACTTGTGGGGTCTCCCGTGCAAGGTGACTCAACTCCGAGAACTGGCCGATGCCCATGGGCTGAAAATCATCGAGGACGCATCCCACGCCCACGGGGCCTCCGTAGATGGCGTGCCCTGCGGGCGCTTCGGCGACATCTCGGTTTTCAGCATGCAGGGAGATAAGCTGGTGCCCGCAGGAGAAGGCGGAGTATTCCTAACGGGAAACGATGAATTTTACCGTCGCGCGCTTCTGCTCGGTGATATCACGCGCATCATCCGGATGCCGATGCCGGATATGCGCTTCGCCGCCACCAGCTTCGGCATCAAGACGCGGATCGCACCGATGTCGGCCGCACTTGGCCGCGCGATGCTCGCACGGTTGCCCGATACGAACTCTGTCCGGAATCACAACCACCAACTCCTGCTCGACGCCATCGAGCCGCTGGGTTTCGATGGATTTCGCGCACCGCCGGGCACCCAACGTGTCTGGTTCGAGTTCATCATTCGGCACCGTGATCCCGATGTGGACATCAAGCGCATGGTCGGCATTCTTCAAAAACTGGGTTGCCGCGTTGGCGTGCCACGCTATCCGCTGCTGCACCAACAGCCATTCTTCACGGAAGGACACTGGAAAGCCATCGGTCGCTATCCGGAAAACCAACAGTTGCCGGACATGACTGGCGCATCATTCCCAAAGACAGAATCCGCAAATGGCAGCCTGATCCGTCTGCCCAATTTCACCCATCCGGATGCTGCGCCACTCGTAGCCCAATACGCGGAGGCTTTCCAGCACGCGGTTGGACAGCTCTGAACGCCGCGCGATTTTTTCGAGTGTCGCTTTGTGGAATTATCCCGTCTGATCGACTCATGAACCTCACAGTTGGTCAATTCTAACAAAAATGAAAACTAAGCCGGTAGACGACTCTCGACTTGGTGCTCCAATGTCCAAAAATCCGAACACGATCGGGTTTATCAAAAAACAGCAGGGTCCAAATCCCATTCGTCCGCCTCACCACCGTTGATTCAGCCATGGTATTACTCAACACCTCTGGCAAAGTTCTCCGCCCGAGCCCATCTCTTTTAATGAGCAATAATTCGCTCAAAATAGCCAATATTAAATATTTTTGCGCATATAACTGCTCATAATAATTAAACCTAAAAAGGAAAATGGGCGTGTTAGCTGAGCGCCTTGTGCGGGCGTTTGGGTTTTCTTCAGGTTGTGGCAAAGCGATCGGTTTTTCACCCGCTGAGCAGGAGTTCGGCTTCGTCAGGCAGGCCGGGAAGCCATTTTCCGCATCGGCGCATCCATGACGTTCGTTTTACGTCACTTGCCGCGTTCTGGCGATCTTTCCATTTTCCTTTTTAGGTTCAAAGGAGATGGCAAGGAGCGCGGCAAACTCGGCATTCCTCCGAAGCGCTCGATGGGCATCGCGGACTCCGGCACGCTGACGCTGGTGTGGATGCCTCAACAGTGCAACGGGTGAAAGCAATTTGGGCGGTCGCGGCTTAATGCGCCTATTGAGTTCCGTTGGTTTGTGACTTTCGGAATTCAATGCGCTTTTAATGCATTCGGTCATTTCCGACCAACAAAAAGGGAGCCTTTCGGCTCCCTAAGTCGTTGACTTTAAAAATGGTGGGTAGAGATGGATTCGAACCAACGTAAGCTTACGCTAGCAGATTTACAGTCTGCCCCCTTTAGCCACTCGGGCATCTACCCATTCCGCTTGCGCGGGGCGGATGTATGAGGATCGATGCCGGATCTGACAAGAGGAATTTCGCCCCGGCGGGACATTTTCTCGGAATTCCTAGGATCGCACCGCCGCCCCTCCCCTCTCAAGCTCCCATGGCGGAGGCGGATTTCCGCAACTCCATCACCGTGAGCGGTGGGACGTTGAGCAGGCAGAGGTCGCTGCGCGAAAGATCGAAAAGCTTGTGTTCGGAGATCCGCAGCGAGAATTGATAGGTGATGAAAACACTGTCCGGCCCCATCGCCAGCGAGATATTGGCGAGCAACTTCTCGCGCAGCTCGTGCTCCATAATGGTGAACGGGATGCCGGAAACGATGTAGTCGGGGTTGGAGATGCCCATTTCTGCCAGGGTTTCCGCCAGGTGCAGGGCGTCGGTGTGCACCACCGTCACCCGGTCGTCGTGGGCGAACTGCTTTTCAAGATGCTCGGCGAAATGGTCGTCGAGCTCGATGAGCACCAGCTTGGATTCCGCATTCATCCGCCGGACGATCTGGCGGGTGTGGCAGCCCTCGCCCGGGCCGAGCTCGATGACCACCCGCGGCCGCGAGAAATCGATACGCCTCGCGGTTTTCCGGGTGAGAAACCCGGAGCTCGGGACGAGGTAGCCGACTCGGACCGGATTCGCGAGGACGCGTTTGAAGAAAAGAAGGCTCATGCGGAGGTGGAGGTGGAGGAGGAGTAAAGCCGCGACCGGGCCGCAGGTCTAGCACGAGATTCAGAGTCGGGCCATCCCGCCGTGGGCATCCGCGCCAGAATGATCCGGTCAACCCGCCCCACGCGCGACAATAGTTCCCGTTTTCCGAGCTCCCCAAGCCGCGAACCCGCGCCCGGGAAATCCTGTTTTTCTTTGATTCCGAGCGACTTGAATCACGCACTGCCCGCCTCGCATGCATCCTGCGAAAAGCACATCGAAAATCCGCCCCGCCGCGATGCCGCGAGGTGAAATGAGTCCACCCGCAGGGCGTCACGCGGCTGGAGCAGCGCGTGGTGCACCCATGTTAGAACGCCACGCCGATGGCGAAATGCAGCGTGCCGACTGGATCGCCCGGGTCCCGGGTGAGGTTATAGCCGTATTCTAACCGTATCGGGCCGATCGGCAGATCCAGCCGCAGCCCCAGCCCGATCGCGAGCTCCACATCGCCGGAGCCGAGCTCGTCGAACCGCCGGGAAAGGCTGCCGGCGTCGAGAAATCCGACGGCTTTCAGACTACCGGCAAGCCCACGGATCAGCTCGGCATTAGCGTGCCACATGCCTTCCCCGCCGGTCGGATGGCCATCAACGGTGGGGCCCAGTTCGCGTTCGGGAAAACTGCGGACACTGCGCGCGCCGCCGTTGAACAAGCGGAGATTGATCGGAAGATCCGCGCCATCACCAGACGGCACAACGACTCCGTAAGCCGCGCCGAGCACGATCTGATAGTCGCTTTCAAACGTATGATACCAAGCGCCGGAAACCTCTCCCCGGACATAGGAAGTGGATAGATTGCCAAAGGCGGCACCGATTTCCAGCGGGGCCGCCAGATGCCAACCATTCTTGGGCAGGACCGCGCTATCCCGGTAGTCGAGCGTCTGGGTGACGCGGATGCGGGGCTGGCCGTAAACGGTCTCCCCGAGTTCAGATACAGGAAGCCCGTCCTCGTTGAGATTCACGAAGGAATAGCCGGCGAGAGCCTCGATCTTGTAGTGATCGCCGATCCCCCAGGCACCGCTTGCCTCCAGACCGGTTTCAAACGAGCTGTATCCCTCACGGCCGTAAATGAGGGCAAAGAGACGGGCACTCGCGGCCACATCGGAGCCTAAAAACCACGGGTCGGTGAGGCGCGTTTCTCCCAGAACCCCACGCGAACTGAACTCAAATCCAGCGCTGAAACCGAGCAACTCGCCCATAAAATTCCGGTCGGTGTAAGTGGTCCGCAGAAGCGCCCCGAGATAGGAATCAAATCCACCGGCAAGGCTGATCTCCTTGGCCCGGGCTTCTACCAGATGCAAGGTCGCGTCGATGCTGTCTCCCGGGATCTCGCGGGTTTCGAGACGGACGGAGGAAAACGCACCGATGGCCAGCAACCCACGGAGACGCTTATTCATTGCCGCCTCGTCATACCAATCCCCTTCGAGATTTTTCAAACGGGCTTCAACCCGCTTGGGATTGGTGCGGACCAACCCTTCGATTTCAATCCGGTTGAGGCGCACGCGTTTTCCGAGCCCGATGGAAAACTCGGGGACAAACCGCGTGCCGGCCAGAGTGCGGGTCATCGAGATTTTCGCATCCGGATACCCACTGCTAACAAACGCCTCGTCCACCGCGAGGCGCATGGCGTTCAAATTCCCGGTGGTCGCGGTCTTGCCAGCATAAGGCTTCACGGCGGCCTGCGCTTCCGCCACTCCGCGACCGTCCAGGCTCACGATCTTCGCCTCACTGATGCTGTATAACGGGCCGGAACGCGCATCGATCGTTAGATCGACCGAACCGGAAGCCGGATCCGTCGCGCGGGAGGTGACGGCGACCTCCGCCCCCCAATGGCCTTGGGCGTTGAGTTCCTGACGAAGATAGGACAGGCCGGTTTCCACGTCCTCCTCGCGGAACGGGGCGGCACCCGGGATGAACGATTGGCCTTTCATCGCGGGCCGGCTGTAAAGTTTCGCGAGCTTTTCCGCCTTGGCGGGCGGCACGCCATCCACACGGACACGCCCCAGCGAAAGACGCCCTCCCTCATGCACGGTGAGTGAAATTTCCGTCAGGCTAACGATTTTCCAATCCACCCGGACATCGCTGTAGCCGTTTTTCCGCAGCGTTTGCCGCACAAGAAATGCGGCGTCATCCGCGCGGGACGGAGCCGCGTCATTCGCCCTGACATGCGCCAACCTGCCGCCCATTAGATCAAGGATCTCGTTCTCGGTATTTTGCTTCATGCCGGTGATCCGCACGCGTGTCTCCGCGACGGCGGGCAGGGCCGTTAGCAGGATCATCAAACTGGCGCGGAACACATTCATCACCGGAATGAAAGACGCCAGATGGCGAGGACGCGGGAGTCGCCGGTGCCGCTCATACCGGCGGAGAGGAACCAGCGGTCCGTGATCGAAAGGGTGGCGGTGGAGAACGATTCGCTAGAATAAGGATCAGCCTCGGCAAGGCTGAAATCGACCCGGTCCAGCAAACCTAACAATGGTCGGAGCTGCTTGCCGAAGCGGAACCGCCCGCGGCGCATTTCCTCGACGAGGAGCTGCAGGGCGCGAGAGGACGCCGCCTGCGGATCTTCCAGCCCGCTGGTGGTGGTGCCGGTGGCGAGCAGGGTCATGATTTCATTTTCCGGCAGCGGCGGATTCGAAGTTAGAACCAGCTGGGGATCCGAGACGCGGCCGTAAGCATAAACGGTCACGCGGTAAGGACGGGGCTCGGCGGTGCCGCGGATTTCCAGGACCGGATCGAATCCAGACGCAGGGGTGAAGATCGCCGTGCCCGACCTAACGGACAAGGTGCTGAACGGCAAGGCGGCGCGGAAACCCTTGATTTCAAACACTCCATCCGGCGCGGGAGCCCCAAACGTGCCACCGATGCGGACGCTTCCGGTGATGTCGCCGGTGGCGAGATTCCCGCGGATGAGCAGCGGTTCCTCGGTGCGGACCTGCACCTTGAGCACCCAGTTCCGGAAGGGTTCAGGAACCGAACTCGCCTCCCTTTTCGGTGCGTCGATTTTCGGCAAGGCCGCCGCCTTGGGAGTGACGAACGGAGAGCCGATGGGCAGCAGCTCGATGTCTCGATAGAAAATACTGTCCACCACGCCGACGTTGCCGGAGAGCGTCGGCAGTTGCCACGGGCCTTGCAGACGGAGATCAGCGTTGGCGCGGAGAATCAGGACGTCGTTGCGAACCAGCGGAAGGTGATTGCCACGGAGGCGCAGGTCGATCTCGCCCGGCTTGCCGCCAGTGATCGCGAGCGAGCCGTCGCCCTGCAAGGTGCCGCCCGCGACGGTGCTTTTGAGGCTCTTCAGGGTGATACGGTCCAAGGCGAGCTCCACCGCCGCGGACGCGCCTTCGATGGCGGGAAAGCGGCCGTCCTTGAAACGAAAGCCGATCCCGGTTAGGTCGATGGCACCCTTGAGCTCGGGTTTGCCGACCTTTCCCGAGACGACGATGTTGCCGGTGGCGATTCCGGCGATTCGTTCGGCGGCGGGAAACAGCGAGCCGAAACGCGAGAGGTCCAAGCGCGGGAGATCGACGCGCGCCTCCACCGGCTCGTCCTGGATCAGCCCGGGCGACTCGGCCCATTCGGACGGACGGAACGCCATCGACGCCTTCATGACCGCCGCGGGGAAGTCTGGAGCGGTCGCGCTTCCATCCAGTGTTAGGCGTCCGTCGCGGGCGCCCAGCACGATTTTCAAATCGGCTGGCGGGAGCTTCGGTTGGGCCGGAGAGCGGAGATCCTTGGCTTCCAAAACCGCATCGACCACCGGCTCGGAATAGCTTCCTGAAATCTGGATATCGAGCTGGCCGGTGGAGCGCGGGTCGAGCTTTTCCATGGCCGGGAGCCACTCGTTGAGCAAGCCCAGCGAGAGCACCCGCGACTTGATGGAGACCGCCAGCGGCCGGGCGTCCTTGGCGAGCGTGTCGCGCCATTTCGAGAAATCCAGCGGCACCGGCAGGCTGGCGCGGCCCTCGGCGAGCTCCTCCTTGCCGTCGCTCCAGAGGAAATGGCGGAGTTCCAGCAGATTGTTAGCAAGCGCGGCTTCGAGCGCAACCGTCTGCTCGTTCATCCGCAGCCGCAGGCCCTGGGTTTCGAAGCCCGCCGGCCAGTCGTAGCGGATGCCGCCGATGGCGGTGACCGGCGGCGCGGCCTCACGCGCCCAAGTGGCTTGGGAGAGCGACAGCTCGCCGAGGTGTTTACCAGTTTTTAATTCCCCCTTGCCGGTCCACAGTCCTGATAGGTTTGCAGCGGCACCGGGCGTCACCCTCACGAGGGAGAGCCAGCGGTCAATCCGGCGACTGTCGAACCCATCAAACTCCAGCAGGCCATGATAGGTAGCTGGCTCAATGTGATAGTTGATCGCCGCTCTCAGGCCATCGAGCGCGAGATCCGCGCCGAGCGGTTGGTCTCGTGCCCAGCGGCCCTTGAGCGCGACGGGAGAAGCGAGCTCGTCGTCGTCCGGTTTCAAGACGAGGTCGGCGGTGGCGGCTTGGGGCTTGTTCGCGAGGAAGGTGACGTTGAAACTCCCATCCACCCTCGACGGCGGCACCGGAGCCTTAGGGTCAATGGCCGGCGCGCGGGCCGCCAGTTCGCACAGGAGCTTGGGCACGTCGGCGATGTTGAAGCGGCCCTGCGCGTCGCCGAGGATCAGGCCGTTTTCCCCTCGCGTGACGGGGGCCGCGGCATCCAGCGAGAGGCTGGTCCCCAGCATGGAGCCATGAGCGGTAACGTACGCCTGACCGGCGGCAAGCGTGGCGTCCATCACCAGCTCGGGCGCGCGCCAATCCTTCCACTCGATGTTTTCCAATAACAACCTAACTGTTCCGGTCGCCGCTTTCGGCTGTGGCAGGATTTGATCCAGCTCGACCGCCAGGGAAGTGAGCGTCGCATGGGCCGGGATCTCGAATCCGAAGCGCTTCGCCGCTTGCGCAACATCGAGCTTGCCCTCGCGAAGGTCGATGCCAACCGATGCGAACCCCGCCGCGCCGGTGATCACGAACACCGCGTCGTCCAGATGCAGCTCCGCCTCCGCCGATGGCTCGCCGCCGGCCGGAAGCCGCACCACCAGATCGCGCAAACTGACGCCCGGATAGGGATCGACGCGCACGATCAAAAGCGCGTCGGGTGCCCAGGTGATGGAGGATTGCCGGGCCGGCCACTCGCGGCCACTTGCGTCGGTGAGCTTGCCGAGTTCAAGTAGGATGCCCGAGCTGCTAGATTTACGGGAAACGCGGCTGGGCGCGAGTGATAGAAACGCTTTCCCGTCACGGGTGGCCGCAAGGCTGATGTTCTTGAGATCAAAATCCACGGGCATGATCCTCCCCCGCACGCCGCGCAGGGTTTCCACCAGCTTCTTCAAATCCAGCGGCGGTTTTTCGCCATCGTCCTTCTTCAATCCAAGCCGGAGATCCACATGCACGCCGTCCACCACCAAGCCTTCCAAGCACCCCTTCAAAAGACCGCGCCATTGGTAATCCGGGGTCACCCGGTCGATGCTCAGGCTGGCGAGCTCCTTATCGCCCTCGATTTTCAGATCGGAAAACGACAGTCCGCCGGTGAGGCTTCCGCCGACCTTGAAGTTTCCGCGCAGCCCGGCCTTTTCCAGAAAATGCACCGCCACGCGGGGAGCGATCAGCCGGATTCCCGGACCGTTCAGCCACACCAAGCCGAGCACCAGCACGCCGACAAAACCCCAGCGCCGATACCTCCTGCGTCGCTTGGGGCGCGCCTCGGCTTTCTCACCTGCTGTTTCCAAGTCTGACAAAACGTCGCTAGTTTCGCCGGAACTTGCACTCCGGTCAATCACTCGCTTTCCCGGCATCCCGGTTTCCCTGTAGCCAGTTTCTTGACTTCCCGGCCGGACGCGACATCCTGCGCGCCGACAGGGGTGCTCTTCGATCGCAGAGCCGAGATTTTCCAACGCGCGGAAAAGACCCTCCGAACCTGACGCGGGTCATGCCGCCGTAGGAAGTCGAAACACCATCCGTTTCCCTTCCCCCGGCCGTGCAAGTTCCGCGCGGCCTTTTTCATTTCCACCACCCACCTTCCATCCCTCCTCTCCAATCACTCTTCTCTGATCACTGATCACTCGGCACTTCCTCTTCTTCCCTGATAACTTCAAACTGAACTCTAGCAAACTCTAAGAAATGATCTCCACCGACGAAACCACCGGCGCTGCCGAAACCCACGACGCGTCCCTCGCCCCGCTCCCCGCCTCCACCCGGGTTTACGTCCAAGGCCAGCTCCACCCGCAGATCCGCGTGCCGATGCGCGAAATTTCCCTCTCCGACACCAAGTCCTTCAACGGCCGCATCGAGAAAAACGAAGCCGTGCGCGTCTATGACTGCTCCGGCCCGTGGGGCGACCCGGATTTCAAAGGCACCTCCGAGGAAGGTCTCCCTCCCCTCCGCCGCGATTGGATTCTCGCCCGCGGCGATATCGAGGCCTACGACGGCCGCGAGGTTCAGCCGCAGGACAACGGCTACCTCACCGAGAAGCACGTCGAGTTCGCCTCGAAATCCGAGCGTGCTAACAAATTCATCGAGTTCCCCGGCCTCACCGCCGACCGCCGCCAACCGCTCCGCGCCAAGCAAAAGGAAAGGGGCACAGGCGTCTCGCCTGTTTCTTCATCTTCCACTCCCGTCACCCAGAAATACTACGCCGACCAAGGCATCATCACCGCCGAGATGGAATACATCGCCATCCGCGAAAACATGCGCCGCGCCAAAATCGCGGACATGACGGACGACATCGTCCGCAACCACCTCGACAAACAGCACGAGGGCTCCACCCAAAATCCGGACAGCCCCTACACTCCTTCCATCTTCAAACGCTTCCCGCAGCGCATCCCCGCCGAGATCACTCCTGAGTTCGTTAGATCCGAAGTCGCCGCCGGCCGCGCGATCATTCCGCTCAACGTCAACCACCCGGAATGCGAACCGATGATCATCGGCCGCAACTTCCTCGTAAAAATCAACGCCAACATCGGCAACTCCGCCGTCGCCTCGTCCATCGAGGAAGAGGTCGAGAAAATGCGCTGGTCCACGAAATGGGGCGCGGACACCGTGATGGACCTTTCCACCGGCAAGAACATCCACGCCACCCGCGAGTGGATCCTGCGGAACTCCCCCGTCCCCATCGGCACCGTGCCGATCTATCAGGCGCTTGAAAAGGTCAACGGCAAAGCCGAGGACCTCACTTGGGAAATCTATCGAGATACCCTCATCGAGCAGGCCGAGCAAGGCGTCGATTACTTCACCATTCACGCCGGCGTCCTGCTCCGTTTCGTCCCGATGACTGCCAGCCGCATGACCGGCATCGTCAGCCGCGGCGGCTCGATCATGGCCAAGTGGTGCCTCTCCCATCACAAGGAAAACTTCCTCTACACCCATTGGGACGAAATTTGCGACATCTGCGCCGCCTACGATGTCAGCTTCTCCATCGGCGATGGCCTCCGCCCCGGCTCGATTGCCGATGCGAATGACAAGGCCCAGTTCGGCGAGTTGGAAGTCCAAGGCGAGCTCACCACCCGCGCCTGGGCCAAGGGCTGCCAGGTCATGAACGAAGGCCCCGGCCACGTCCCCATGCACATGATTGAGGAAAACATGGTGAAGCAGTTAGAATGGTGCCACGAAGCCCCCTTCTACACCCTCGGGCCATTGACCACCGACATCGCCCCCGGATACGACCACATCACCAGCGGCATCGGCGCCGCCATGATCGGCTGGTACGGCTGCGCCATGCTCTGCTACGTCACCCCCAAAGAACACCTCGGCCTCCCTAACAAGGACGATGTGAAAGTCGGCGTCATCACCTACAAGCTCGCCGCCCACGCCGCCGACCTCGCGAAAGGCCACCCCGGTGCCCAATACCGCGACAACGCCCTTAGCAAGGCCCGCTTCGAATTCCGTTGGGAAGACCAGTTCAACCTCGGTCTCGATCCCGTCACCGCCCGCCTCTATCACGACGAAACCCTGCCCCAAGACGGAGCCAAAACCGCCCACTTCTGCTCCATGTGCGGCCCGCATTTCTGCTCAATGAAAATCAGCGAAGACGTCCGTCAATACGCCGCCGAGCAGGGCATCGCCGAGGAGGAAGCGCTGGCGAAAGGCATGGAGGAGAAGTCCAAGGAATTCGCCGAGGCTGGCTCAGAGGTTTACGTCCCAGCATAGGTCCTATAGGACGTATCTCGATACCCGCCCACCCGAGGTTCTGGCGAACATCGCTATTTGCCTAATCCATCAGGCAAATGCCTTCCTCCGTCCCCCAGAAGCACGGAATCGAGAACCGGCATACATCTCGCGCGTCCGTGGATTCCCGCATATTTAGATGACACGGGGCGGCGGCTAATTGCATGCCGCCGGCCGACGCCGCGATTGGGGATTGAATCCCGCAGGCAACGGGGCCAAGCTGCGGCCTGGCCGGATTCATGCATGGCACCCGCGTCTGCCAAACGCCAACAGTGTCAACCGCGTCAGTCGTGTCAAAGGCTCCTTGGCGGATTTCCCACTCCAGTCCGGACGCACAAGCCCACCCAAAAATTGAATCATGAAAATCCATTCAAGCACCTTCAGGAGAAGCTTTGGCATCGCTTTGATTTTCACAACTCATTGATTTCGTGATGATAAAAAACTTCACAATCATCACTCCGAGCCTGAACTACGGACGCTTCCTCGGCGACTGCCTAGAGAGCGTCGCACGTCAGACCGGAGTCACGTTAGAGCATCTGGTGATCGACGGCGGATCGACGGATGACAGCGCGGAGGTGGCGGCGCGGTTTCCCCATGCGAGGTGGTCGCAGGAAACGGACGAGGGGATGTCCGACGCGATCAACAAGGGCTTTGAGCGGGCGCAGGGCGACTGGGTGATGTGGCTCAACGCGGACGACCGGCTCAAGCCCGGAGCGCTGGCGGAAATCCGGGTTCTGTTGGAGAAATCCAAGGCGGACGTGGTTTACGGCGACTGGGATTTCATCGACGAGGCGGGGAACTTCCTGCGTCACGTGAAAGCTCCGGGGTGGTCGCTTTTCGTGCACGTGCATCATCATTGTTATGTGGGATCCACCGCAGCATTCTATCGGCGGGCGACGGTGACCGGGGAAGGGCACAGGCTGCGGGAGGATTTCCGCTACGTGATGGACGGCGAGTTCTACGCGCGGCTGGACGCGGCAGGGAAACGCTTCGAGCACGTGCCGGTGACGGTGGCGGATTTCCGGCTGCACGGGGCGAACGCCTCGCAGCGGCATCTGGGGAAGACCCGCGAGATGGAGGTCGTTCTAGCGGCCGAGCGCCAGCACGTCGAATCGCGGGCGATCCGCCGGGCTTACGGCATCACGCTGTTCGAGGATCCCTATCTGAACGGGCTGGTGGACGGGGTGTTGTGGATCGCCGCGCGAGCCTGGAAGCTGTGCATGAAAGGAACGGGAAATAAGTCGCAGACCTAATGGCCCGAAGGAATGGGTCACCGCCACACGCTTCAGCCCGGCTGGAACGACGTTAGATAATCCGCCAGGCGGGTCCGGGTTTCGTCCGGGATGAGGAGCGTGTGCGGCATGCTGGAGCACCTTCGATCATTTGACCGGTATGAGGGTGAAGTCCCACGCGCCCGAGCCAGAGCCTTCTTGGCCTCCTCGCCCGCCTTGTCCAAAGCGGCCTTCTTCTGCCCGCTGACAGCCGGCAGGGCTTTGGTGATTTCCGCCTGCAACCCCTTGTGGGCGGATGCGTATTGCGCCTCGAGTTTCTCCCCTGCGGCGTTCAATGGCACGGCTGAACTTGCCGGCTTTGGTTTGGCGGACACGGTGCCCGCGCCCATGACGAGTCCGAGCCCCAGGAAAAGAATGCGCGATCGATTTACAGTTAGCATGACCGTGCAAACCTGGGATCGGATGGTTTTGTTTCATCCATCGGCCAGGAAATTTCTTTTTGCGGCTCGGACCGGCATGCGGGAGCGGGCGTTTGCGAATCGTGAACCCGTTTCTTGGTGGCGGTTGATAGACCGCGGACTGAAGTCCCCGACGACTTTTAAAAAATCCCGCTTGCGATGGATGGCGCGGTGGCGAGAATTTCCCCAGATTTGATCTCCATGACAAAATTCCGCCCGTGCATCGACCTCCACCAAGGACAGGTGAAACAAATCGTCGGCGGCAGCTTGCGCGACGACGGCGCGGGGCCGACGGAGAATTTCGTGTCGGACCGGCCGGCGGGTTGGTTCGCGGAGACTTTCCGCGACGACGGGCTAACGGGCGGGCATGTGATCAAGCTCGGGCTCGGAAATGACGCGGCGGCGCGCGAGGCGCTGGCGGCTTGGCCCGCCGGTTTGCAAATCGGCGGCGGAATCCACGAGCGCAATGCGGCGGAGTGGCTGGACGCCGGCGCGAGCCATGTGATCGTGACTTCCGCGCTGTTTGACGCGGCGGGGAAATTTCTGGAAGAGACGTTGCGCTCGTTGGTCGAAAAAATCGGCCGCGAAAAACTGGTCATCGACCTTTCCTGCCGCCGGACCGCGGCGGGCTGGACGGTGGCGATGAACCGTTGGCAAACGCTGACCGACCTGACGGTGGATCACGCCACTCTCGACCGACTCGCGCCGTTTTGTGACGAGTTCCTGATCCACGCGGCGGACGTGGAGGGCTTGTGCGGCGGAATCGACGCGGAATTGGTCGCGCTGCTCGGTAGCTGGGGAAAACGCCCGGTGACCTACGCGGGCGGCGCGGCGACGATGGCGGATCTGTTACTCGTGGAGCAGGCCGGGCGCGGTTCGGTGGACGTGACGGTGGGCAGCGCGCTGGATCTTTTCGGCGGCAAGGGACTACGTTACAAGGACTTGGTCGCCTGGAACCGGCGCGAGGCATGAGTTTGCGGGAAAGCCTGAGAAAGTTGTTAGCTCCGATCTTGGAAAGAGATGCACAGAGGGCTGCGGGCGATCCATCAGAAATAAATGTTACGTTGCGGGAACCGACCCCGGAAACAAGCCGGAGCGAGGACATCACTTGACGCCGTTAGCGCCCGGAGGTGGCCGCGCGAGCCGCCGATGTGGACGACACGAAAGACGTTCCCGAAGCGCAATTCCCAGAGCCTCGCGACGGGAATCTTGTGGGGCCGGAGGCATGGTGTGAGGCACGAAACACGATGCCGCAGGCCGAGGCGCGGAGCATCTTCGCGGCGGGGGGTGGGCGGCGAGCCGGGAGGCGGTGAAGCGGAGCGGAACCGGGGGGGCGGGCACCGCCTCCCGGCTGGCCGTGCGGCGTGAGGTGGCCGGAGGATGCGAGTGATAACGAGCCTAACTTGCGGCTGGCGCGGGAGCTGCACAGGCCGGAGGGCACTTGTGACTGCGACGGGTAATGCTGCCGAGGGTATTCCCCGAGGGAACATCCGGGGAGGGAGGGGCCCGCTTGCGGGAGGCACCCGGACCGAGATGCAGCATTACCCCGCGCACGTCACATGTTCCCGCAGGACCAGCAGCTCACGTGATCAGCCGCCAGCGGGATGTCTCGCGGTGCGGAGCGACGATCTTTTGGGAGTTTTGCCAGTGGCCCGGAGAAAGATTATCCTAACATGTTAATCCGCGAGGCCTGACCCGATTCATGACCCAATTCATTATGTTTCCTCAAATCATGACGCGGGCAGTATAGCTACGCGCGACGTTTCAAGGCAAGCGCGACGATCACAAGCAACACGAGTATTCCAACAAGCCACGGCCAGACCGCCGACTCGCGCTCAACCGGAACAGCGGGAGTTTGTGCAATGGGCGTTGTTGGCACTGGCGAAGCGGTCGGTGCTGCAGCATGCACGGATGTCGGCGGAGGGTTAGACACGCCCGGCACTGATGCGGGATTGATTGGCCGTAGCGCCACGCTTTTGGGAGCCGCTACCTTCTGTGTCGCAACCTGCAAATCAGGAGTCTGCCACGGCGGGTATTTCTCCAAAAGGGACTTTGCCAAGAGTTGCAGTATCCACGAAGAGTTGGCGATCCATTGGCGAAGCTTCCGCTCTCGATCAGCGTTATTCATCGCTGGTCCTGCTGCCGGTTCCCATGGCGCAATCTCGTTGCCTTGGATCTGCCTCGCCTGACCAAGCTCAGCGCGCAGCATTGCTCGCTCAGTCTCGGGAAGTTCAATGTTTTCCACGAACCATGAGGCGGCATCGAGCGGTGATCGCTGGAAGAGATAAATGATCAGTCGGCTTTGTGTTACACCCGCTCCTTCCTCCAATGCACGGCGATAGACAGAAAAGTCCCGGCGTCCTTCAGCATTCGGCGTTTGCACGACCTCAATGTCGATGAGAAGCCTTTCCGCTGTGGCTTCAATTTCGGGTTCACGAGATGCGAACAACCGACTAAACGCTTGCGCCTTTTCCTCCCGCGTGGTGGCGCTCGCACCGATAAGAAAACGGGCTGCCTCCGCCGTGCGCTCCCGATCGGCGGACTGAACTTGAGAAGCGATTCCCATGGCAAGCGCGCTCAAAAACTCAATGCGTTCGGGTGGAGGCAAAGACGCAACCTGTGCCTGCACGTCTTTTTGCAACTGTAGCCATGCAGCGTCAGTCTGCGCAGCCTTGGCTCTTGTTAAGGCCGCTTGTGCGAATGATGCGCCCTCCGCCGCCCCAACGGACAACGGCGCCATATACAGAAGTAACACTGCGAGGATGGCTGCGATCGCTTTCATTCTTCTATATGTTTCAAGGCGCAACATGAGTCTTGATGGCTGAGTGTAGGTCTTTCTGCACCGTTGGATCTGAGTCAATCGAGGTGTGGCCGAGCGAGCTTCCCCAAGTCGTGGTATTCACATCGAGATTCACCGCAGCTCCGGTAACAGCATTGCTCCTTATCGAAAGATGTCTCTGGTAATAATTCCAGTGGTAAAGCGAACTAGGCGGGTATCGGGTTTCCGCAGCCGGATCGAACGTGCCGCCGTCGTGTTGAATGGCATCCATATACCCGGTGAAGTTTATCCCGAAGCTTCCCAAGCTCGACCGAGTGTCATTCAGTTTCTTGGATATGTCGTGCGTTGCCCCGCCGCCGTGGCTGTGACCGAACATTCCGATGTCCCGCACGAAGCATTGCCAAATTTGGAAACCGGCCTCTCGGGATGCGGGATCGCCCGATGTGGTGTTGATTCCGTTAACGTCATAGTAAGCAACATTGTAACCCTCCAGATAGAGCTTCTGGCAGACACTAAACATCCCGTTTCCGTTAGAGCTGCCCGAGTAGAAGGTTTCACCAGATAGGCCAACGATCAGTTCCTTGTAAGTGATGAACTTGAGCTTGCCTGCGGTGCCAATGACGTTGGTGCCGGACTTGAGTTGCCATTCCAATTCGCCTTCCCCCTGGTCAATTGCTTCTACCCAAATGGTTTTCGCACCTTGAGCATTCAACGTCAGTTCCTTCTCATCCTCGTTCTTGAGGATTGCGGTGCCCTTTTCCTTCGCTTCCCACGTGCGCAGTTTCGAGTTGCTTCGCTTAAGGAACACTTTGATGCCCGTCATTCCAGCGAGCCCCGGACAAGAGAACTCCACTTTGATCAGGTCGTTTTCTCCGCTCACTGAGTCCTCGTCAGCATCGGACTTATAGGGACTGTCGTAGTCGTCATTATCTCGGTTCACGCGGATTCTCACACCGGGATTCAACTCCTCAGCGTCTGGGATAACTAACTTGGTCTGGTCGCTTGGCCGCAAGTCAACAGACTGCTGCACCATCTCAGGCCGGTAAGCCTTTATCTCCACAGGCAGGAGGCCAACAGCGACAAGGCTTGGAAGTGTCTCATCTGAAAAGTTTGTGGCACCGACCTCAACTTGAATGGTGAGATCCGAGTCTGGCGGTGCCGTGAGACCACGGACTTGCTCAATGTGGACCGGACTTGGCAACCCCGGTAGCGTGGTGCCATCGACAACATCGATTTCCCACTCCGAGTGGCGTTCGTTCACGTTGATGGAGCCATTGATGGAATCGCCTTGAGAGGGAATCACATGCCATTCCAGAAGATCGTTGAATCCAGACTGAACCCCTGTCCAATACGGGAACTCTTCACTGGCAATGGCGACGGATAGAAGTGCGCTTTGACCGGCGGGAATAGTCAAAGTCCCGGTCCGAGTGATTTTCTCCTGCGCTGCGCCGTTGCCATGAACGGTGATCCACCGGCGGGAGCCTGATGCGTCCGCGCTGACGGGATTTGTGCCGCTTTGCAACTCCTCAAGCGTGCTGGCACCATCGCTGTCAGGGTCGGCATTCGGGTCGACTGTGGACAAACCTCCGTTCGGCGGGTTTTCTCCGAAATTCAAGGCCAGCCAGAGATCCGGAACGCCTGGTATTGTGTCGGCAAGCAAGGGATTCAGCCCCAAAGCCAATTCCTCCGCATTCGTGACGCCGTCGCCGCCGGTATCTATATCTCCGACGGCGACGCGCCAGAAGAGCTTGTCGGGGGTGCTGCCGTTCTCCTGAGTGAGCGGAATGCCATATTCGGTGATGCTGCCGTTGCCGTTGTAGGGCGCTTCGACGGGCTGCCAGCTTCCCTCGGAAAGGTCGGGTGAGTAGTGCAAGGTGTATTGTTTGCCGGGAAGCGTGGGCCAGGTGAGGGTGACGGCCTCGGGGGTGAGGATTTCCGGGTCGCCGCTTGCTCCGGTGATGTAGGTGGCGGGGATATGGACGATGTCCGGGCGGATGATGCCGTCGGGCGGATTGGGATCGAAGGGGTTGGTGCCGGCGGCGGCTTCATGGGTGTTCGTCCAGCCGTCGCCGTCGGGATCGGCCTGGGGAACGAGGTTGGGTAGGAGATTGCCGTTGTTGAAGTGCTTTTCCCAAATGTCGCTGACGGTGTTATTGTTAGTATCAACGATGGCGGGGGCGGGAAGAGATGTAAGAATCCAGAAGCCAGAGACAAGGAGGAGGAAGACGGAGCAGGATGCTCCGGTCACGGTCTGGCGCGATACGCGCCAGCTACGCTTCAGGGAGGTGCTCATCGTGCGACTCCTTTCTCGGCGGCGGGTTTTTCTGTGCGCCAGTAGTTGAGGATGATGTCTTTGGGTTTGGGCGGGTTGGCTTTTAGCTCGGCTTCATGTTCCCGTTGGGCGCGCTCGCGGCCTTCGCAGGCTGTTTTGAGACGGTCGTATTCGCTGTTATATAGATCATGGAGGGACTGGATGGAGGCGAGGGTTTGCTTGCCGGGATTTCCAGAGACAATGTGGAAAGTGGCTTTTCCTGCGGGAAAATCAGGGATTTGTGGGCTTTCCGGGCCAAGTTCGTTTTGGAGGGCGGTTCTCGTTTCGATTTCGGAAACGCCCCACATGAGGAACAAGCTGCGGGTTCCTCCATCGGAGCCGATGAAGTTTCCAATGCCGGAAATCAGTGCGAAATCGGCGGATGACCAGAAGACGACGGGTTCGCCTCTGCCCTGCGGCCAGGTGTGGACGAGCGACAACGGCCGCGAATCCTTCGGGCGGAAAACGCTGGCTCCGGCGCAGAGGAATTCGTCGGCGGGATGTTCTTCACGGGCTTCAGCGATTCGTTCTTGGATGGCCGGGTCGTTGATGTCGAGCGGCGGGGCGACCTGCGGGGGCGGGGGGAGCGGGATGAGGTTGATTTTCCTAACGGTGATGGTGCGCCCGCCCTGCTGGTGGGTGGTGGTTTCGAGGATATCTTTTGCCGGGACGATGAACTTGGGTTTCGGCGACTCGGGAGGTGGCGGGGTGCCGTCGGGGATTTCGCCGAGGATGCGGGCGGTGGTGGAAGTTACCGGAGAGTCGGTAGTCGGCTTATCCTGTGCGTGGACGAGCACCGTGGTCGCCAAGGCGGCGAGAAGCGCGAGGGGAATTGGGATTGGTTTCATGAGGAAGGTCGGGTTGGAATCGTCCTTCCTGGTGGACGGGGAGTTAGAAAGCTGGCAATAGTCAGCTGCAACGGCCTTTAGCCCCCTCCGAAAAGACGGCCTAGACATGCGCCGCCGCCTCCCCGGCCGTTTGGTCGGTTTGGCGGCATCGTTGCGGTCGATGCCGACCGCTATTGCTTGGATTTCTAAATCCCTGTCCGCCGAAGCGAGCAAATATGAAGAGGGGCAATCTCCAGCAGGATGGCAAGGACGAATTCCAGGAATTCGACAAATCCACGGATGAATTACGTCCGCTCCCCCAGGTGGAACTCTCCCGACGTTTAGAATAAAGTTCAGCCAGTCCGGCAGGCAAATCTCGCAGCGCGCTGGATCTTTTCGGCGGCAAGGGGCTGCGTTACAAAGACTTGGTCGCTTGGAACCGACGCGAGGCATGAGTTTGCGGGAAAGCGGTTGCAGGTTCCGCATGCACTGTCTTAGGCTCGCCGCGTGCCGCACTTGGATATGCAATCTTTCGCCGACGGGGTGGTGATGAACCGCGATTTCCTGCGGTCGGTGTTTCAGTCGATGCTCCGCGCGAGGATTTTGGAAAACAAGCTTTCGAGCCTCTACAAGGCCGGGAAAATCGTCGGCGGCGTCTATCTCGGCCGCGGCCAGGAAGCGGTCAGCGCGACGCTCGGCACCGCCTTGATCCAAGGCACGGATTTCTTCGCCCCGCTGATCCGCGACCAAGCGGGACGCACCGCTTTCGGCGAGCCGATGCTCGACTGCACGAGGACTTATCTCGGCTCGGTCGAGGGTCCGATGCGCGGGCGGGACGGCAACATCCACCGCGGGCGGCCGGGTATGGGCATGCCGGCGATGATTTCCCACCTTGGCGCGCAGGTCCCGGTGATCGCCGGAATGCTGTTTGCAAAACGCCTGCAAGGCACGCTGGCTGGACGCGTCGGCGCGACCTGCATCGGCGACGGCGCGACTTCGACCGGCGCGTTTCACGAAGGCTTGAATCTGGCAGCCGTCGAGCGCCTGCCGATGGTGATCGTCGTGGGAAACAACCAGTTCGCCTACTCGACGCCGAACCACCGCCAGTTCGCTTGCGCGGATCTGGTGGAAAAAGCCCGCGGCTACGGCATCGGCGGGTTCTCGGTGGATGGCACGGATTTGCTGGCCTGCACGTCGGTGATCGGCGAGGCCGTCCGGCGGGCGCGCGAGGGCGGCGGGCCGCAAATGGTCGTCGCGCATTTGCTGCGTCTATCCGGCCACGGCGAGCATGACGACGGCTCCTACGTGCCGGCGGAAATCCGCGGTGGTCACTACGGCCGCGACTGCGTCGAGGTGGCGATGCGCCAGTTGGTGGAAAACAACCTCGCCACCGTGGACGAAATCCTCGTCTGGCAGGACCAGTTCGCCGACGAGGTCCAGCGCGCCGTGGCCCAGGCCCAACAGGAAGCGGTGCCCGATCCCTATCACGAAGACTGGACCGCGCTTTCCACCCGTTTCCCCCTGACCGAGTCAGTTTCCCAGCCATTTTTATCGTGAGTGTGACCTACATCGACGCCATCCGCGAGGCCCAGGAAAAACTCCTGCGCGAGGACGACCGCGTGTTTCTATACGGCCAGGACATCGCCACTTTCGGCGGTGCGTTCAAAGCGACCAAAGGCCTTGCCGAGCAATTCCCTAACCGCGTGTTCGACGCGCCGATCTCGGAAGACGCGATGATCGGCATGGCGGTCGGCGCGGCCATCGAAGGCATGCGGCCGATCGTGGAAATGCAGTTCGCGGATTTCTCCTCGGTGGCGTTCAACCAGATCGTCAACCAGGCGGCGACGCATTTCTATCGGACCGGGATGCCGATCCCGATCACGGTGCGCCTGCCCTCCGGCGGGACTCCCGGCTCCGGCCCGTTCCACAGCCAGAGCATGGAGGGAATCTACGCCCAATATCCCGGCCTCGTGGTGCTGACTCCGGCGACCGTTTCCGACGCCTATCACATGCTGCTCGACGGCGTGGCTTTGGACGACCCGGTCATCTACTGCGAGCACAAGTTTCTCTATCGGTGGCTCAAGGCGAAGTCGATCAACGGCGACCACCTGCCCATCGGCCAGGCGCGGATCACCCGCCCCGGCAAGCACGCGACCGTGGTGGCCTACAGCGCGATGGTCCACGAGGCGGTGCGCGCCGCGGAACGGTTGGCGCACGACGGCTGGGAAATCGAAGTGGTCGACCTGCGCTCGGTGAAGCCGCTGGATCTCGACACGATTCTGGCATCCGTCGCACGGACCGGGCGCTTGCTGGCGGTGGGCGAGGCCTTCCCTTGGGGTGGCGTCACCGCGGAAGTCGTCGCGCGTGTCACCGAGGAGGGGTTCCACCTGTTGGACGCTCCGCCGCAGCGCTTGAACGCCCGCGACACGCCGGTTCCCTATCATCCCAAACTCTGGGCCGCCCATCGGCCGACGCCCGAATCCATCTGCGAGGCGCTCCGCAAACTGCTTTCCTTCTAGTTTCAGCATTTCAGTATTTCAGGTTCTCAGCTTTTACCAAAATGCCAACCGTTCCCATTTTCATGCCCCAGCTCGGCGAATCCATCGCCGAGGCCACCGTCATCCGCCTCGGAATCCAAGTCGGCGATTCCGTCCGCACCGACCAGGAGATCATCGAGGTCGAAACCAACAAGGCGGTCATGGGCGTGACCACGCTTTGCGATGGGGTGGTCTCCGAGCTGCGGGCCCAGGAAGGGATCTCCTACTCGGTCGGAACATTGTTAGGACTACTCGAAGTCACCGAAGAGGAAGTCACCCGCACCGGCGTGGAATCGCTCGAGTCCATCGAGGCGAAACGCGCCGCCAGCAGCCAGTCCAACAGCCCGGGGCAAGCAGAGGCGAACTTGCATTTCGCCCTCGACGACGACGCTTACGAGGAAGCTCCCGCCGTCGTTCCCAGCGTGAAAGGCCTGCCCGTCCCCACCGGCGTGATGGGCGCCCACTACATTTCTCCCAGAATGCGGGCGCGGATGGACGACCTCGGAATCCGCGAGGCCGACATTTCCGCCATCGCCGGGACCGGTGCCGGCGGACGCGTCACGGTGGAAGACCTTGAGCGCTTCCTCGACTATCTCGACACCTGGCCGAGCTCCGCCGCCTCGCCGATGCGCCTGGCGGTGGCCGACGCGATGCGCCGCAGCTGGACCCGTCCGCTGGCAACCGTGGGCCGGCCGGTCCTGTTGGATCGCACGTTCGATCACCGCCGCGACCAATCGCCCAAGCCAGGCCTGACGCTCTATCTGCTCCGCGCCTTCGCCCTCGCGCTGACGGAAAACCCGACGACCGCCGGTTACCTGATCGGCGACAAGGTCGTCCATCCGCGCTCGTTCGACATCGGCGTGGCCGTGCAGGTCGAGGACGGCGTGGTCGTTCCCGTCGTCCGCAAAGTGGACCAGAAATCCCTGCGCGACCTCGTCTCGGAATACGACGACCTGGTAGATCGCGCCCGCCGCCGCCGCCTCACCGAGCAGGATTGCAGCGGGGGCATCGCCACCGTGACCAACTTCGGCACCTTCGGACTCACCACCGGCACGCCGATTCCCCTGCCGAATGAGACCCTCATCCTCGGCATCGGCGCCGGCGTGAAAAAGCCGGTCTGGAGCGTGCAAGTCGAGGCATTCCTTCCAGCAACGGAGGCGGACCTACTGCTCACCTTCGACCACCGCGTCGTCGATGGCGGCGGTGCCGGAGTCCTGCTCAACCGGGTTTCCGCGCTGCTCCAGAAACCCGAGGACCTCTAACTCCCTACACCTTGGAACCTCCCGACAAAGTCGTCAGGATCGACATCCCGAAAAAGGCGATCTATCGGCTATCGATCTATCATCGCTGCCTGCAGAAGCTGCACGACAACGGCGTGGAGACCGTGAGCTCCACCACCCTCGCCCGCGCCGCCGGGGTGAAGCCCGCGCAGCTCCGCAAGGACCTCGCCTACCTCGGACAATTCGGCACGCGCGGCCTCGGCTATCCGGTCGAGACGCTTTCCTCGATCATCCGCGAGACCCTCGGCCGCGAACACCTCCAGCCGGTCATCCTCGTCGGCGCCGGCAACCTCGGCTCAGCGCTGCTCCGCTACCATGGATTCGAGAAGGAAGGCTTCGAGGTCATCGCCGCGTTCGATGCCAATCCGGAAGCCGCCGTCGCCCGCGGAGTCACCATCCCCGTCTTCCAGGACTCGGAGTTAGAATCCTTCATCTCCAAAAAATCCGTCAAACTCGCGATCCTCTGCGTGCCCGTCGAGTTCGCCCAGGCCGTCGTCAACCGCCTCGTCGCCGCCGGCATCCAGGGCGTGCTGAATTTCTCCCCGCTCATGCTCGAAGTGCCGCCGCTGGTCACCGTCAACAACGTTGATCTCGCGCTCGAGCTCGAGCACCTCAGCTATTTCATCCGCTAACACGCCGCCTTCGGAAGAAGCCACTTTCTCCCAAAATGCAACCACTCCACCCTGATGATTCCCGCCTGACCGCCTACGTTCTTGGCGAGCTCGCGCCGGAAGACGCCGCCGCCATCGAGCGGGCCGCCGCTGCGGATACCGGGCTTCGGACGAAGATCCAGGAAATCACGGACGTCCAGGATTTCCTAACTGGAAGACTCGCCGCATCCGCCGACCCGCGTCTTCCCCGCCAGCGCGAAAACATCCGCCGAAACCCGCAGCAGACGAAGTCCCGCCGCTTTGCATCGCTCCAAATCTGGCTCATCCCCGCCGCCGCTGTCGTGGTCCTGGCGCTGGCCACGCTCATCCTGACGCGCATGCCTGCAGACAAGCCGCTCGCGGCCGCCGGCCGCCATCAAGAACTGTTAGAACCCGCGCCGGTCCTGCCACCAGCCGCCGTCCTGCCACCGGCCCCTGCCGCATGGTTTCTGCCAGAAAACGCCGCCGGTTCGCTGCCACTCGATCTGCCAGTCACATCCGAGAGATCCAGTTTAACCGAGATTTCCAAATCCATCCGCGAAGACGGCCTCCTCCCGCCCCACCACTCCGTCCGGCTTGAAGAGATTCTCAACAACTTCTCCGTCCGCCTGAACGGAGTCACCGCCATCGCGCGCGACGCGGCTGGCAATCATTCGCCGGACGGACGCGAAACCGGCATCCCCAGCCACATCGCCACGCTTGCCACCGAGATGATCCCCTGCCCGTGGAAACCCTCGGCCTCCCTGCTCCTCATCTCCATCCGCGGAAACGGCCAAACAGACTGCAATGTCAAAATCACCTTCCATCCGGATACTGCTAACATCTTCCGCTACCGCCTCCTCGGCTTCAATCCCGTCGCAGGCCAGACACCGGGAATTCTCCCCTCCAAGCTACCCGCGAAATCCGTCACCACGCTGGCCATCGAAATCGAGCCTTCCACCCCGGCAGGCAACCTCGGATCACTCGAATGGTCCGCTAACGGCAAGCCTGCACCCGGCATTTCCCTCGTCCGCAAGGGCGACGCAGAACCTTCCGACGACGCCCGCTTCGCCGCCCTCGTCTGCACCTTCGCCCAGTGGCTTGCCGCCCGTCAGAACGGACTAATCGATGCCGAGATCGTCGCCGCGCTCGCCCGCGAAATCGCCTCCACCACCCTCGCCGCCGACCGCACGGATTTCCTCAACCTGATCGACCGCTCACTGCACCTGTAGCCCGCCTGATTTGCATTTGCAGCAACCGGAGACCCCGCCCAAACTGAACCCCATGGAAAAACGAATGCCGAAAACCATTCGGTTCGCCAGCCGCGTGCTGCGCGACTTTTTCCTGCGCAACCACGGCCTGCTGCTCACCGCCGCCGTCGCCTATAACATGATGCTCTCGCTGATTCCCCTGTCAGCCGTGCTCATGGTCATCTTTTCGCACTTCATCGACGAGGCGCTGCTGCTGGAAACCATCACCGCGGAAGTCTCGCTCATCGCGCCCGGTTTCACACCCACTCTCATCGAGGTACTCACCGGATTCATCCAGTCCCGAAATTTGATCGGCTGGGTCGGCGGCGTTTCCCTGCTCGTTTTCAGCTCACTCGCCTTCCGCGTCATGGAAAACGCCATCGCCATCATTTTCCACCGCCCACTCCAGCCGCTGAAACGCAAGTTCTGGATCTCCGCCCTGATGCCCTACCTCTTCATCCTCATCGTCGCCGCCGGCCTGATAGGAATCACCGCCGTCAACGCCGTCATCGACGCCCAGGACCAGAAGAACTACAGCTTCCTCGGCATCGACGCGCTACTTCAACAACACCTGAACCATATTATCTATCTGATCGGAGTGCTCGGCCTCGTGCTGCTTTTTTCGCTCTTCTACAAGATCATGCCAGTGGCGAAAGTCTCGTTCCGCCGCGCCCTCGCCGGAGGCCTGACCGCCACCATCCTCTGGGAGATCGTCCGCCACCTCCTCGTTTCCTACTACACGCAAATCTCCATGGTCAACGTCCTCTACGGCTCCATGGCCACCATCATCATTGTCCTCCTCACCCTGGAAGCCGTCTCGCTCATCCTGCTGCTAGGAGCCCAGGTCATCGCCGATCTCCAGCGCAGCGCGAACGCCGGCGTCCCGTGGCACGAGGACCCGGACGACGACCGTAGCGGCGATCACCGGTCGCCGCGAAATCTATCAAACAGCAACCTCGGCGACCGGTGATCGCCGCCACCCAACCATGAAACCCGTTAGCGACATCCACGTCAGTTCGAACCTCGTCCTCCCCACCCCGCTCGACCTGCTCAAACAACTGCCGCCCAGTGACAGCGACACGGATTTCATTTTCCAAAGTCGCCGTGAGATCCGGGAAATCATCTTCGGGAACGATCCCCGCCTGCTCGTCATCGCCGGCCCCTGCTCCATCCACGACATCGCCGCCGGCCGCGAATACGCCGAGCGCTTCGCCAAGCTCGCGGACCGGGTGAAAGACGAAATGCTGCTGGTGATGCGCGTCTATTTCGAGAAACCCCGGACCACCGTCGGCTGGAAGGGACTCATCATGGACCCACGCCTCGACGGCAGCAACCGCATCGCGGAAGGGCTCCACATCGCCCGCCAATTTCTGTTGGACATGATCCGTCTCGGCATCCCCACCGCCACCGAGTTGCTAGACCCGATCACCCCGCAATACATCGCGGACTTGATCTGCTGGTCCGCCATCGGCGCGCGCACCACCGAATCCCAAACCCACCGCCAGATGGCCAGCGGGCTCTCGATGCCGCTCGGTTTCAAGAACGGCACGCTCGGCAATCTCGAGCCCGCCATCAACGCGATCAAAGCCGCCGCCCAGCCGCAGACCTTCCTCGGCGTCGGCATGGACGGCCGCGCCTCCGCCGTCACCACCACCGGCAATCCCGACTGCCACATCATCCTGCGCGGCGGCGAGAGCGGACCTAACTTCGACGAAAAGAGCGTGGCCGAGACCCGCGACATGCTCGTCAAACACGGCTTGAAACCCGCCATCATGATCGATGCGAGCCACGGGAATTGTGCGAAGGACCACCACCTCATGCCCGCAGTCTTCGAGGAAATCGTCCGCCAGCGCGCCGCCGGAGACACTTCGATCATCGGCACCATGCTAGAAAGTCACCTCATCGGCGGTGCCCAGAAATTTCCCCAACCCCTCGACCAGCTCGTTTATGGGCAGAGCATCACGGATGCGTGCATCGACTGGGAGACGACCGAGAAGTTGCTCCTCGCGGCCGCCACAACTTTGAGCGCGGTGAATGAAAATCGGCCGAACCCGCTGGCGGATCGGGAGTAGGACAAAAAGCCAGGATGTCGACGCGGATTCCAAAGTTCACAACTTGACCACTTCGGGGAGGATTTTTTCACGAAAACGATGATCATTGCGTAATTCAAGCGACACCTGCCCGCCCTGTTGAGAGAGGTCGCCAACAGTGAAAGCAACATCCTGCAAAAGGGCCGTAAGCGCGAAAATGTCGCCATGCTCACCCCATTCAAGGCCGAGCCCGCCAAAGCCCGCGAGCTCGGAAATTCCCGCCGCTGCCCATCGGCTTGGGTTGAAGTTCGAATGGTGACGTGGATCGCGGAAGCCCTAGAGTCGATTTCCCCGTGCGCAAAGACCCCGCGCGGAGCTTTCGCGATGCATTGGCCAGGCGGACAGGAGTGTCCGCCCTCCTTACCATTCAGATCCGAGGCCGTGGCGGCCGGCGAGCTCCAACAGGTCCTCGCGCATCGGCCACTCGTCGGGGCGCTCGCTGGTGGCGTGACGTTTGCTGGCGCCTTTCAGGGTCATGCAGCCGGTGTTGTCGCCGATGCGGCGGATGGAATCGACTTCCTCGGAATCAAAACGCACCGCCGGCAGCTTGGCGAACTCGCGGATCTTGTCCTCGATGAGGCGCGCGCCTTCGCCGGCTTCCTGGATGAAAGTCGGCACCACGCTTTTCACCGCGGGATGACTGAGGTTCCAGATGCAGGCAAATTCCAACATGCTCAGGCCGTATTTCTCAGCGAGCGGGCGCATGCGGTTGGCCTTTTCCATGCCGTGCTGGACCCAGCCTTCCGGGCGATAGGTGCGGTGGTCGCCGGGCTTGAAGCTGTGCTCGGGGCCGCCGATGTCGTCGTGGAAGACGCCGCCGTAATCGACGACGCGGGTCATCACCTTGACGCCGTGTTTCTCACAGACCGGCAGGGTCAGCCCGACGGGCCAGGGCTCGAGCGGATTGAGAATGAGCATCGACCAGTCGATGAGCGTGCCGAATTTTTCGAGGCAGTAAATCAAGTCGAGTGAGAAGCCGTTAGCCGGACCCGGCGCGATGCCGAGGCGGTCGGTGAGGCCTTCGGTTTTCGCGCCTTCGAGCGCCTGCCAGAGCGGCTCGCTGGTGTAACCGAGTTCGTCCGGGTTGTGGAGCATGAGCAGGTCGAACTTGTCCACGCCGCAGCGCTCGAGCTCTTTCGAACACGCCATTTTAATAAAATCCGAGTAACCTTCCGGGCCGCGCAACTCGGGCGAAGTGAAGCGCGGGTAGCCTTGGCTGCCCTGGCGCTGGCCTTCGTAGAAATCGTGGCCGATCATGCCGACGAGGCTGTAAGTGGAGCGGTCGATGCCTTTGAGCGCCACGCCCAACAACTCGTCGGCCTTGCCGTTTCCATAGACGTCGGAGGTGACGAAGGTGCGGATGCCGGCTTCGTAAGCGGTCTCAATGCAGCCGATGAAGCGCTCCTCGGAAAGGGTTTCGCCAAAGTGCATGAAGCGTCCGCCGCTCCAGGTTCCGTATGCTGTGGTGGTAGGTTCCATGGTGGGAAAATTGTAAGTTCTGAAAGTAGTCGAGGACTTCAGTCCGTTCTTTGCGGGAGAATTGAAGAATGGACTTAAGTCCTTGACTACATTAATCGCCCGAGGATCGGCGCCAGATCCCTCGCCGCCTGCTCCGGCCACAGCACGCGGGGCGTGAAGATCGCGGTGTCGAGGACGCGGTGGCAGGGACTCTCCGGAGTTTCGGGAATCATGCCGACGGCGCTGCGGATGATCCGTTTCGCCATGGCGCTGTTGGCGTGGAGGTTCTCGATCACGGTCTCCACCTCGACGGCGACTTCGTCCGTTTTCCAACAATCGTAGTCGGTCACGAGGGCCAGCGTCGCTGCGGCGATTTCCGCCTCGCGGCAGAGCCGGGCTTCCGGGCCGTTAGTCATACCGATGATGTCCGCGCCGCTCATCCGGTGAAAATTCGCCTCGGCGCGGGTCGAGAACGCCGGTCCGTTCATGCACAGATAGGCGCCGCCGTCGTGGACTTTCGGCGCGAGCGAGCGGGCGGCGGTCAGCAGGATTTCCCGCAGCTCCGAGCAATACGGATCGGCGAAACCGATGTGCGCGGCGATGCCGTTTCCGAAAAACGTGTGCTTGCCGGCCGTGCCGGTGCGGTCGATCAACTGGTCCGGCACGACGATCTCGCGTGGCGCGAGTTCCTCCCGCAGGCTGCCGACGGCGGTGACTGAAATCACCCAGCGCACACCGAGCGAGCGCAGCGCCCAGATGTTAGCCCGGTGGTTGATCTCATGCGGCATCAGGCGGTGCCCCACCCCGTGGCGAGGCAAAAAACAAACCCGCCGCCCGGCGATGCGGCCGCTGACTAACTTGTCCGACGGATCGCCGAACGGGGTCTTGATCGACTGCTCCGAGATCTCCTCGAAGCCCTCCATTTCGTAAAGCCCGCTGCCGCCGACAATTCCGATAGCAGGCTCATTCGTGCGTTCAACATTCATAGGACAAGTCAGCGGATGATGGAGGCGGAAATCAGCCGCGGCGGATTTTCGAGCCTTCGAAGAGGATCGTCATGCGGTAAACCCGCTTCTCTCGGGTTTCGATCTTGCCGGTGACGAGGTCGAAACGCTCGGGGATTTCCTGGCGGTGGATGTCCACGCTGGCGCGGAATCCCCGCTCGGAGAAGACGTCGATGAGGATCGCGATGGCGACCGGATCCTCGAACAGCATGTCCTCGGTATTGATCATCGCCCGGCCGCTGACGGCGTAGCGCTTGATGATCGGCATCATTTTTCCCTGGATGAAATCGACGACCGAGTGCAGCCGGTCCGGGCATTCGAGCTGATAGCCATCCAGCCGGTTGACGAGTTCCTGGCGCGCCTGCACGACGATTTCATCCGCCAGCGGGATGTGGCGTAGGCTGTCGTAAGTGAGCGGGTCGAGCTCAAGCGAGCTCTGATAGGCGAGCTCGTTGATGATGTTCTGTTGGACGATCTCGATCGGCGCCTGGGCGTTGATAAAATGATAGTGGAAGATCTGCTTGAGCGAGACGAGCGCGTCGTAGGTCTTCTCCTTGAAGGTGCGGTAGCGGTTGCGAGCGAGCTCGGGATGGAAGTCGGTGTTGCGCTCCTCCTCCAACTCCCCGACGCCGGACTGGCGGATCTCGGCGTTGCGGGCGAGCGCCTCCCGGCCGCGCTTGAGCTGGCGAACAATGCTTTCCGCCTCATCCACGAACAACACCATGATGTGAAACGTCGGCTGCCGGAAATGCATCGCCTTCGGGGTGCCGGAAAACTCGCGGCGCAACTGGATCATCTGGTCGTAAAACATCTTGAGGCACTCGACCTGCACGGTGGTGCGGGGGAAACCATCGAGCACCGCGCTGTCCCGGAACTGCGGCTTGAGGAGCTCGTGGAGGAGCAGGCGCAGCACCTCCTCGTCGCCCACCATGCCGCCGCCGGCCTTGATCTTCCTGGCTTCCGGGGAGTCCAGCAACTGACTGATCACGATGGGTGCCGCGGTGATGCCGCGGACCCGGCAGATGAAGGCGGTGTTCGTCCCCTTGCCGGAGCCGGGCGCGCCTCCGAGCAGGATGAGCTCCTTGGGGAAAAGCAGGTTTTCCCGGCCGAGTTCCTTCTCCAGTCCTTTCCAGACCCGGTTAAAAATCAGCTGGGCGTCCTTGATTTCAAGATCGGGACTGAAAACTGCGCTGGAAGATGGGTTTGGATTCACTTGGGGGACTACACGATATCGCCGGACCGCGGTCCAGAGCGTCTTGAAAAAATCGCGGCCCCGCCCGTGAAGGCGGAGCCGCGACGATGAAGTTCAGTGGAATTCCAACAGCCGATCAATGGCCGCCGCCACTTCCGACGTAGTTGCCGTAGCCGATAATCATGGTGGATAGCACGAGAATCGCGAGGCCGGCGAAAAGCAGCCCCTTCGATTTGGCGCTGGCGCCTTTCCACTCCCTCAAGGCGAGTCCCCAGATGGAGCTGAAAATGATAATCGACGCCATGTGAAGGGTCCAACTGCTAAATTCATATTCGCCCATCTGGGTTTCACCCATCGAGTAAAAGAAGAATTGGAAGTACCAGAGCGTCCCGGCCAAGGCGGCGGAGATGTAGTTTCCAACGAGTGGGATTCGCCGATCGCCTCCATTGCCGTTGAGGTTCTTTGATCCTGTCAACTCCTCGGCAGGAGCGTGCCAAACACGGTGCAATAGCCGAGCGCCACCGCCATGCCCAGCGACATGCCGAGATAACGCATCGCAAGACCGAATGTCAGACCGCCGATACCCCACAACGCGCCGAAAAGGTAGCTGTAAAACCAGACCTGCCCGGGGGTTTCCTTGAGAACCGTGATCGGATCCGTGGTATTCAAGGTTGCAAAAACCCAAGGCGCGATGATCCACGAAAAAATCCCGGCTGCCAGCCATGAAGTTTCCTAGGACCAGCGCTTCACGCCGCGGAATGGAACATAGAAGGAGCCGGATGCAAGGCCCCCAAGCCAGTGATAGATAACGCCGACAATTGGATTCATAATAGTGTGTCAGTTGGATTTTTGGATTGAGATGAATTTTGATTAGATGCGCTTGCTGAGCACCGCAGTCTCGTATTGCCGGACCTCGGTGAGCCAATCGCTGCCGGCTGGAACGCTCTGCGATTCGCAATAAGCATCCCAAACCGCGCCCCATGGCAATCTCTTGGATTTCTCCATCAGCGCGAGGCGGGTGGTGTAGTCGCCGGATTTCTCGGCGTCGCGGAGGGCCGCCGGCTCCAACAAAGCCATGAGCAGCGCCTTGAGCGTGTTGCGCGTGCCGATGGTCCACGCGGCGATCCGGTTGATGCTGGCGTCGAAGAAATCCAGGCCGATGTGGGTGCGGGCGAGTAGTTTGTTACGAACGAGCTCGGCGGCGATGGACTGGAGCGCATCGTCGAGGGTGACGACGTGGTCGCTATCCCAGCGCACGCCGCGGCTGACGTGCAGGAGGATTTCCGGCACATACATCAGCGCGGAGGACAGCTTGTCGGCGATGCCTTCCGTCGGGTGGAAATGGTCGGCGTCGAGGCAGAGTAGCTTCTGGTTTTTGATCGCATAGCCCATGTAGAATTCATGGGAACTGAGCGTGAGTGCCGCCTGATTTCATGCATACATTCTGCCTCCCTCGCACGGGCCTCGGCTTGCAAGCCGGCGATCTCCTGCTCGTGGGTCTTCGCATCGGGCATTCCCGCGCTGGCTTCGGGGACGGCTTCGAGGAAATTGAGCGGATAGCTGCTCTTCACCGCGTAGTTTACGTTCTGCGTCACAGCGCCACCGCTCCAGCCCCCAATGCTTGTTAGTCGGGATTGACCCCAACGAGTTGGTGCGCATGAGGGGCTAAAGAGCGGTTCGAAGGCGGCATCAGGGGGGGTATTTGGAACCCTTGGCACCCGCTGGCGAACTTTTTTCAATAAGCTCAATGGCTTTGGCCGCAAATCGCGCGCCAAGATCAGGATACTTGTCCCCCGGGTAGTGGACATCATCGTTGGGCCCATTGAGGTCGTCAGTGTCGATCCAGTCGCCATCGTCAGCGTCTTCCGCAAGCTTAACCTGCGCGGCTCTTACTCTCTCCCATTGCTCTGCCAATTCTCCGTTGAGCCCTGCATCACTAATGCGGCCAATCACGAAACCGATATCTTTACGACCTAAATCCGCCTTCAGTCGCCCCAGCAACCTTAGAAAGCTTTCCCCGTATACTTCTCCAAGAGCCCGGCCCGCGTCCGACTCGCCCTGCATCCAGATGAACGTGACCGTGTCATGCGTCTTGCCCTCGGCCGCCTCGCCGGCCGCCTGAATCAATTCCCCGTAGAGCGTACCATGCTGCTTCAAGTGTTTCTCCTCCGGTGCAGTCTCTTTACCCGGAAAGCGATAGTTGTCGGGAAACTTGTAGTCCTTGTCCCAGAATCGGAGACCCCGCCCGGACTCGCGTTGATGGACCACGGTGACATTCTCCTTGCCGTAGCGCTCTTCCATAACACGGACAAAGCCGTCCTTGAGTGCGGGCGTCATATTCGACTGGCCGGAGAGTATGAACAGGCGCTTCGCCGGTTCGGCAGCTTCTGCCGCTGCGACCATCAGCACCATCGTGATAATCGCATTAACTCGCATTTTCATTCGACTGCTGGCTGCTAAGAAATTGCTTTTCACGGTTGGTGCGCATGAGGACAGGTCAGAGGCGGGATTTGGGCTTCAATGGTGTGCCAACGGATCGCACGGGTTTTCCCACCCTTGCAAGGAGGCTCTTGATGGAATTCGGTGGAAATTCTTGCGGCAAGTGTCCGGGGTCGGCAAGACTTTCCTGGTGAAAAGCACCGATTTTTACCGTCAGATTCTTGGGATCTCCGCTCCGTGGAAGATCGTGAACGTGGAACTCGACATGGAGGC
>CAMDLP010000024.1 GCA_945901795.1 Akkermansia muciniphila
ACTTCGATGCGGACCTCGGTCCAGAAGACCCCGGCGAGACATTCGACCTGGCCGGAATCAAGAGCATCCCCCGCGATGCGCTTCGGACTCTGCTCAGGTTCTTGGTTCCTAACAATTCAGTCAGCGCGAAAAAGAGGTGGCGGATGGCCCAGCTCCGGGTGGCGCTCACGGCACACATGCTCAACATCGACGGCATCGGCTCGAAATCGTTTGAAGAGCTGGGGCAAGAACTTGGATGCACGCGGGCTTTGCTCAGCCTCTACAGCCTGCGGATGATCGACGGGCTTGCTATCGACAAAACCCGAAACGGCAAGTGTCGGCGATCACGAGAGGTATATCGGCAGAGCGCCACCGAAGTGCACCGTCGCCAAGGCCACAGGATGAAGCAGGATGTCGCTGCCGAGGTTTTGTGATGATGGACAGCGGCGAGGGACTCAAAGCCCTTCACGGGGCATCCTCGGGCAGCACGGGCTATGTCAGACTGCCCTATTACCCACCTCCCGATTGAGGGGCTTGCCCGCAGTTCCGCCTCATCGGGAGATGTCCGAGAGCAAGGCATCGATTTTTGACTACCCGCCACCAGTGGATGCCAGCCAAGAAAAAAGCCCTGAAGCCAGTGAACCTCTCGGCCATCGCCAAGGAGCACGGATTGACCCGGGAAACCGTCCGCAAGTGGCGCGACGAGGGACTCGACATCGCCTCCCCGAAGGCCATCAAGGCGCGGATGGAAAACATGCGCCGTCAATCACCGGCCCTCGAAGGGGAATCGCTGTCCGAGGCACGCCGGAGAAAAATGGTCGCCGACGCAAACCGCTCCGAACTACTCACGCGGAAAGAGCGCGGCGAGTTTGTCCAGGCATCTACCGCCGCCGCCGCGATTGAACTTTTAACTCGCCACGTTGAGATTGTTTGGAAACAGCTGCCGCGAGAACTTCCAGGCAGGCTCGAAGGTCTTTCGCCTGCGGACATGATGAAGGTTATCACGCACCACGTAGACCGCGAATTGATCCCGCGCCTGAACCTCCTGATCCGCGCGGCAGAAAAAGACATGCAGCTGCCCCCGCAAGATCTTGAAGCATATCTCCAACACGCCGCCCAATACGACAAATGACTGCCACCGCCACCCGCCGCCATCGCCAAGTCAACCGGCTACTCGCTGTTTTCCGCGAAGCATTCAAGCCACCTTACGCCGATTCAATCGCGGTTCCTGCGGCACCCAGCGCAGCACGTCATGGGTCCGGCCAGCCTGATACATCGCGCGCGGATCGCGGACCACCATTCCCTCGCCGCCAGCGGCAACGATAGCGTCGGCAGCATCGAGCAGGTGCTTTGTATCGCGGCACCGCTCCTGGCGCACCAGCGAGGCGTGAGCGGGCAAATTGACGTATTGGAGGAATTTGTAACGGGCCTTGAACGGCGCGACCATTTCCGGCGCGTCGAACACCTGGAACGTCAGCCCGCGCCAGCCTGCCGAGATCCGGGCTTGGATCGTGTTGAACTCGCCCCGGCCGGCGAACAGCTCGCCGTCGAGCGCGACCGCGGGCATCCCTTTTTTGAACCACTCGGGAGCGGCGAAGACATTGCCCTCGCGGGAGATGAATTCCGATCCCGTCCACATCATCCGCCAGCCGTCCAATTTCTCCGACATCAGGAACCCCTCGCAGGCGGAGCCGCCATAGTCTCGGAGCAAGGTGAAATCCATGTTCAAAAGCTACGATTTCCACCGTCGAAAACAAGGTCTATTTGACAGCGGCGGAAAGGTGTCCCCATGGCCAACCACCGCAAAATCCCCGCTGACCTCGACCTCGCCGAACGCGCATCGTTCTACGGCGTTTGCGAGAGGACCGTTAGACGCTGGCATAATGCCGGGGCTTCCTTGGCCGATCCGTGCTCGGTCGCGCTGCACCTCGCCAGCCAAAAATCACCGGCCCCCGCAGCGGTCGCCGCCGTCCGAAAAATCCTTTCTGCCGAACTCCACACCCTCACCTAACAGCATGCCACTACCATCACCCGACCAATTTCTCGCCAAGCTCGCATCGGACCCAGCCGCTGCAGCTGCCTTTGACCGCGCCACCCAGCGCGATACTCCAGGCAAATCCCGCAAGGATGCCGTCCATGCCTGCCACCGGCTCGCCACCACCACCCTCGCCGAGATCGCCGCCAACAAGGCCAAGCTCATCGCCGCCCGCCAGAAAATCGCCGCGCTCGAAGCCGCCAGGATCACGAACTCCCGCTTGCGATCATCGCTGGCAACCACCCGCGCCAAGCTCGCCGTGCTCGCCAAGGCATCGCCGCCCAACCCCGCCTGCCGCTTCGCTGGCGCGTCCGATGCGCTCGTTAAACAAGCCGCCACACATCGAAGCTCACCCGCCGCCGACAGGATCGAAGCCCGCGCCGAGCTCGAAAAGCGCGGTTTCACCGTCACCGCCGAAGGCATCCTTTCGAGGTCAATCCGTGGCGGCCGCGCCTTCAAACAATCTCTCAAATCCTAACACATCATCAAAATGCACACATCGAAATTCATCTCATCCGCCAGGCCATCCGCCACCGCCAAAAAACAAATCGCCGAGGCCCAGGCTCGGATTGCAACCCTCCTGGGCATCGTCACCGCCACCGAGCCCGACGCCGGGGGCCGGATTTCGGCGTTGCACCTTGCCGCCGACGCCGCCGAGCAAGTGTTTTATGCCTCCCCAACCACTGCAAACGCGGAGATTTTCCACGACGCGCTGGTCCGGTCCCGCGACGCCGAGGTTTCTTTCGAGCGCATCAATCGCGCGATTCACCGCCTTTTCCCAGCCTGCCACGAAGCGGCCCAGCCAGCCGCGCTTGAGATCCTCGACTCAGCCATCGCCGCGCTCAACGCCGAGGCCGCTACAGCCTCGGCAAACGTCGCTAAAAGCTCAACGGTGTTTTCCGACATCGGCAGCATCGAAGCCGCCCGCGCTGCAGCAGTCGCCGGACTTGAAAGCCATCGCGCCGAAATCAGCCGCGACGCGCTCGGATGGTTGGCGAGTTTCGGCCATGCCTGAAAACTCTGATCTGGCCGCCGGGTGGCGGCCAGCTCAACCGCCGTCGTCAGCAAAAAATGCTCATTCGTTTCCGCTGACGGCGGCACCCCCCTTCCGCAGGCCATCGGACCGCCAAGACCCGTTCACTCTGAAGCGGCAGCCGTCGCCAGCTCGCCCAGCCTTGACCGAGTGGTCAGGCACCTAAGCCCGCCACCTTCACCGTGGCGGGCTTTTTTGTGCCGGGGCTGCTCGCCCGCGCGCGCGAGGAGTAGGCGGTTTTTGGTTCGTCGTGACACGCAAGTGTCCACAGTTGGTGTCCACAATGGGGAATTTTTCGTTAGGCTCTTCTCCGAAACCCTTGTGGGAGTAAGGCCAAAATGGCTCCGGCGCGTGGGATCGAACCACGGACCTAGTGATTAACAGTCACCCGCTCTGCCGCTGAGCTACGCCGGACTTTGCTCCTCTCGGACGCGGGCGGACCTTGGGATTCACGGACCTCTTGTGGCAAGGGAAAAATACTTAAGGTCTGTAAAAATCCCCCGCCCGGTCGATTTGCCGCCGATCCCGATGCGATGGAGCCGTCGCCGCGAGCTAGCCGCCCGCCGCCAAGGTGACGATCTCGACCCGTGCTCCGTTCTGGATCAGGACGCTTGGATAGTCGCGGGGAAAAACGGCCTGCTCGTTGAGCTCCACGACGACGGGTTTGCCGCCGAAGCCGATGCTTTCGAGCAAGTCGTCCAGCGTCATCGCTGCTTCGAGTTCGTAGGGGTGACCGTTGAGTTGAATTTTCATGGTCAAAAAAATCATCTCCACTGCGCGAGCTGTTCGGGAAAGGGGCAGTTCTGGCAGTCCGAGAAATCCTCGAGGCAAAAGTCCTGATAGACCTGGAGCAGCGCCTGGTGGTGGCACACCCGCCGCATCCACGGTTCGGAGCCCTTGGTTGAGCCGAACAGCCTGAGCCCGCAGCGCCTCACTTTGTCGTTAGCCGCGGAATTCCGCAGTTTGTAGTAAGATTGGAAAGTCATGCCATCCTCGTGCATGGCCAGCGGAGCGAGATGGTTGGCGATCAATTCGAGCGCTTGGGCACGGCCGAACAAGGCGACCCGCTGCGCGGAGGCGACCGAGGTCAGGGTGTGGCGGTGCGTCCAAAATTCATGATCGAGGGTTTGCAGGAAATCGATCAGCGGCTTGGCGGCAAAAGGTCGGGCGAGCGCCAGTCGCCGGTATTGCGGCCAGACTTTCACCAGCGCGGCCAATGCTCCCACGCGGCGGTGGGGGTGGTTGGCAGGACGTTGGCCGTGGGTCTTCCAGGGAATTGCCCACTCGCCGGTCGCCTCGCAGCGGGCGCGGTTTTTCCACCAAGTGTCCCACAAACCGCGGAGATAATCCCGGGTGTCGGCGGGCGCCTGTTCGTGCAGGTCGGCTGATAGAAACCCGGCGGTTCCGAAAAGAATCGCCTCGGCGGCCTCGCCCTCCGCCTTGAGAAGTCCGAGCGGGGAGCGTTGTGCCAGCAAGCGCATGGCAAGCGAGTTTCCACGGTATCCCAGAGTCTCGGAGGTCGATTGAAACAAGGCGGCGTCCCGCCCGTGTGCGTCCGCCGTCCGCAACCAGCGGGCTGCCTTCATCCCGGCACGATAGACCGCAGCCTCTTCCAACAAGCTATCGACCGCGCCGACCGGCATGCCTTTCAAGGGAGCGACACAACGACCGGGATGGGCGATGGCCACCTCACGCTGCGGACGATTCAATGCATCGGAAAGCTGCAGCTCGCTGATGACCACCTGCGGGACCTCGCGATGGTCCCAAGTCCGGGTGAAAATCCGCCGCGCGTCCGATTGGAAAACCACGTGCAAGACCACTTCGCCGAACGCCGGGTTGGTGGCATGTCCGTGCGCCTCCCAGTCGCCAGCCACCGGATCCAGCTCCAAGGGGCCGGTTCGCAATTCACCGTCGATCTCAACCGCCGCCTGGATGAAATCCGGTCCCGCACCACGGTTCCATTCGCCGAACTGCACGATTCTAACCTTTCCGCCGGTGGTCGTGCGGAAGTCCCTGCCCAAAGCACCCGCGAACCACAGCGCCTGCAGCTCCAGCTCAGGAGGCAGCACGCTTGCGGCGGTCTCCGCGAACGCCAGCGGCGGGTGCCATATCGATTCTAGCAAAAATCCGTAAGTCATTTCAAATTTCCAGTGGCTTCAGGCTTGATCACGGCAGGTCCCTTGGACGGGTCCGCCGGCGGCGGCGGCGGCGGATCGAGTATATCGAGCCAGCCTTTCAAGGCATCCGCCTCCGGTATCGGCCCGTAGAACATTTGGGCGTCCCGCAGGCCGCGCACCGCCAGATCCTTGCGATTCGCCGTGCGATCGATAGAAATCAGATGGAAATCACCGCGAAGCTTGTCCTCGGTTTTCGCGTAATAGGTCTTCGCCGTGCGGAACCATTGGCTGGCTCCTCCAGGATCTCCCTGCTGGAGCAAATCAAGCCCGATGGTTTCTGCGAGAACTCCGCTTTTCATCCGCTCCGCCGCCTTCTCCAGCTGCTTTCCCCGCTCGCGCGGATCCGTCTTCCACTCGATGGCCGCCGCTCTCAGCGCGCGGAACTCGATGTCTCCATCCTGCTTCATTCCGCCACCATCAAAATGCCGGAACGGCCGGTATAACGGATCACCCAGCACCACGCCTTGCCACGAGGTCACCGGCATGGCCATCCAGCAGGCCTCGCCAAACGAGTAGCCGGCAAGCAGCCTTTGGTGAAGGATGCTGAAATCGTGGGTCAGGTGGAGATACGGCTCATAGACGTTTCCGATAGTCACGGCAGCGCCTTTTTCCAACAGCGCTCCGCTCCAGTTTTTCGCTCTGTTTGAAAGCTGCTCCGCGCTGAACGAATGTAAATGCATCGCCACGGCCCCCTTCCGGAATTGGAAGCGGTTGTTCAGAAATGGCCCGCTCACGTTCCAGTCATACCAGCCGTAATAAAGCGCCGCGTCCGTCATCGGATAGTTCTTCGGCAGCGTGTCATTGTAGCGGTCCACCACCGTCGGAATGCCCGCCTGGAAATCGGTCTTCACGACCGATTCCAGCCACTGGTCTCCCTGCGGAAACTTGTTGGCGATGTCCACGTAGGCGCGCCCCCACAGGCCGGTTTTCTCCGCCTCGACCGCGTCGCGGATCATCCTCTCACAAGTCGCGTAGCTCGGGGCGTCGATCCGCGCCGTCAACACCAGAAACGGCAGGTTTACGTCAGCGATCGACTTTTCGCTTTGGTAAAATTTGTTCTGCAAAACCCCGTCCACCGGCACGCCCTCCACCCCTAACATCGCCAACTCCGAATCCACCGATGCCTCGTCGCGCCCAGCCACCGGATTCTGCGGATTGGGAGGAACCGGCGGCGCTCCAGGCTTCGGCGCAGGCTTCGGCACTGGTTGGATCCGCAGCGGCACGCCGCGCACCGTGACCAGCACGCGGATCCGGTTGACGCTGGGCAACGTCACTCCCCCCGCGTCCTTCTGGCGCTTCCACCAGCGCCGGCTCTCGAATTCCCAGCGCAGCGGTTTCAAAATCCATTTCTCGAAATCCTCGCGCGAAATGTCAGCGGCGGCCGGCATGTCCAGCGCGATGAGGTTCTCCGCCGGGATGCCCCGCGCATCACGATACATTTCCGCCAGCTTCCGGGATTCAGGCACCGCGTGATTGTAAAGCACCGCCACGGATTCGGGCGATATCGCAGCGCTCGAATCCAACGGAAATCCCATCAGTAGAAGCAAAACCCGTGCGAAAATTCTCATCGCGCGAAGCATGCCCGGATACCCGGATCATGCAAGACCCAGCGCAGTTTATAGCGAAATCCGCAGCCCGTCCCAAGCCATCCGCACCCCGGCGGGGAGTTCCCGGGAAATCGATGCGACGTCATACTCGTGGCTCAAATGCGTCAACCAAGTCTCCTTCGCCCCTACCTCCGCCGCCGCGTCCAAGGCCTCGGCCAGCGTGAAATGCGTCGGATGCTCCGCCGTCCGCAGCGCATCGACGATTAGAATATCGACCCCCCGCAGCATTCGCATCGTCTCCTCCGGAATCCGCTTCACGTCCGGCAAATACGCCGTTTTCCCCGATCCCGGCCACTCGAACTGATAACCGATCGTTTCCACCGCAGCGTGCTCGACGGGCAGCGGCGTCACCTTCAGGTCGCCATAAAAAAACGGCCCGTCGATGATCCGCACATCCGGCCTGACATAGCCGTCGGTCACGTTTTCAGGCGAAAAAGCCCAGCCGAACATGGTCTTCAACGCCTCCATGCAACCCTCCGTCGCATGCATCGGCAGGGGGCTCTTTTTCCGCCAGCAAAACGCCCGCAACTCGTCAAATCCCGCCACGTGATCGAGATGCGCATGGGTGTAAATCACCGCGTCGATCGCCCGCAACCCCTCCCGCAGCGCCTGCATCCGCAAATCCGGCCCCGAGTCCACCAGCAGGGTCTGATCCCCCGCCCGCACCACCACCGACGACCTAAACCGCTTGTTTTTCGGGTCATCCGAGGTGCAAACCGGACAATCGCAACCAATCACCGGCACCCCCACCGAGGTTCCCGTACCAAGAAATGTTAAGGAAAATTCCGCCGCCATTGCTTCCTGCGCCGACCCTTGCATACTGCCCGGCGTTCCGCAAAACGAATGCTCACTCTTCTTAAAATCCGCAATCTCGCCCTCGTCGATGAACTCGCATGGGAACTCGGCGCAGGCCTCATCAGCGTCACCGGAGAAACCGGAGCCGGCAAATCCGTCATCGTCGGCGCCCTCAAACTCGTCCTTGGCGAGCGCGCCGAAAAATCGCTCATCCGCACCGGTGAAGAAAACTGCTCGGTCGAGGCGGTTTTCGAACTCAAAGACCCGCTGGAAATCAACGCCATCCTCGAAGACGGCGGACTCGCTCCCTGCGACGACACGCAGCTGATCATCCGCCGCGTGATTGGGCAGACGGCTAACCGCCAGTTCATCAACGACTCGCCCGTCACGCTCGCCTTGCTGAAGCGGCTCGGCGAGCATCTCGTCGATCTCCATGGCCCGCACGACCACCAGTCACTTCTATCGACGGAGCGCCAGTTAGCGATGCTCGACGCATACGCCGGCGCGGATTCCGCCGTTTCCAGCTACCGTGAATCCTACCGCTCCTGGCGCACCAAATCCGCCGAGCTGGAGGAAATCCGCCATGCGGAAAACGCCAGCGAGCAGGAACTCGACCTGCTCCGCTATCAGCTTCAGGAAATCGACGGGGCCAATCTCAAGCCCGAGGACGAGCAGGATCTCGAAGACCGCTGGCGGCGCGCCTCCAACGCGAGCCGCTTGGTCGAAGCCGCCGCCGCCGCGACCGCCGCACTCAACGGCGATGACGGAATTCTCGAACGCCTCACCGAAGTCCAGCGCCTCGTCCGCGATCTCGAAAAACTCGATCCCTCGATCCGCGAACGCACCGCTTCGCTCGAAACCGCCTGCCTCGAACTCCAAGACCTCGAAGGCAACCTCGCCAATTACGCCGACGAGCTCGACATCAACCCCGCTGAGGCCGCGACACTCGAAGAGCGCGTCAATCTGGTCGAATCGCTCAAGCGCAAATACGGCCCATCCCTCGCCGACGTGCTCACCCGCCGCGATGCTGCGGCAGCAAGACTCGACACCATCGAAAACCGCGGCGAGAAACTCGAAACGCTGGAACGCGAGCTCGCCGCCTGCCGCACGAAGTTAGACGCTGGCGGAAAATTCCTCGGCACTCTCCGCCGCAAGGCCGCACCGAAGCTCGCGAAGGAAATTTCCGGCCAGCTCAAGGATCTCGGTTTCAAACAATCCTCATTCGAAGCGCCGCTCAAAACGCTGCTAGAGCCCGGTCCGCAAGGACTGGAATCCATCGAATTCCAATTCGGCCCCAACCCCGGCGAGCCTCTGCTGCCGCTCCGCCAAATCGCGTCTTCCGGCGAAATCAGCCGCGTGATGCTCGCGGTGAAGTCCGCGCTCGCCGATCAGGACGCCACGCCACTGATGGTTTTCGACGAGATCGACGCCAACGTCGGCGGCGAGGTCGCCCGCGCGGTGGGCCGGAAAATGGCGGCGCTCGGCACCCGCCACCAAGTCGTGGCCATCACCCATTTCCCGCAGGTCGCGGCCATCGCTACCCACCATTTCGTGGTGGAGAAGGAAGTGTCGGGAGGCCGCACCCGCTCGCGGCTCTATCCGGTGTCGGGAGAAACCCGCATCCAAGAACTCGTCCGCATGTTAGGCGGCGGCGGCGAACAAGCGCGCGCCATGGCGGCATCGCTCCTCAATCCGTGAAACCCATTTTCAAAGCCGTGCCGCTGCCCGTCGAGTCCACGTCCAAGGACCTCGCCGCCTCGCTCGGCTTGCCATGGCGCGGGACCGGCATGCCGCGGTTAGTCATCGGCCGCCGCGAATGGATCGCTCTGCCCGATCTCGGGATTTCTCCGATGAACGCGAAAACCGACAGCGGCGCCCGCAGTTCAAGCATCCACGCGGAAGACGTCAAACTATCAGCAGACGAAACGACCGTCCGTTTCACGACCACCAACCACTACGCCGAATTGATTTCCTGCGAAGCTCCCGTGGCTCGGCTCGCGCGGGTTCGCAGTTCTAGCGGAGCCGTGAAAAAGCGGATTTTCATCGAGACCACCGCCATACTGCCGGGCGGATTCCGCTGGAGTATTCTCCTGAGTCTGGCGGACCGCTCCGAGATGCGCTGCCCGATGCTGCTCGGCCGGCGCGCGCTTTCCGGCTATTTCCTGATCGACCCGCAAAGCTCTCACCTGCTAGGGTCACGGCGCTTGCTGGATGAATACCGGGTCATCCTGCCAGACGAGAATCAAAGCTGAATACCTGCGCTTTACCGGGTTTCAAAACCCGCATGGCCGGAACCATTGGATTAACCAGAAGCGATTTCTCCTCGGGAATCACGGCGCTGGGGAGGCACCGCCCAGCGCGCGGCAGGTGTGACCGCTTTAAAGTTCGTCGTCGGAGAGTGGAATGAGCTTCATGAGACTTGGCTGAAGGCCTGTCTTGAGGGTCTGTTGGCCGTGAACGGGAATCAACAGGCGCTCGATCCTGCCTTCCAGCGTGAAAATGTGATGGCTGCCGTTGATCCGCGCCAGCCGCCAGCCCTTGCTCTCGACCAACTTTGCAAGGCGTCTGCCAGAGACGGCTTTCATACCGCCACTTCCAGAATCCGTCCAAGAGGCTCACCGCCTTCCGGCTCGGCTGCGAATAACCAACCTTGGATCGCTTCGCGAAGATTTACCTCCAGCTCTGAAAGCGTCTCTCCCTGAGTGAAACATCCAGGCAAGGCTGGCACCTCGGCCCAGAATCCGCCTTCCTCAGCGTCGTGAATAATGGCTTTGAGCGTGATGAGAAGAGGATAGAGGTTGGCAGTGGAAGTGCAATGCAGACATACCGGATTTTAAAGAAAATTTTCGTCCGCCCGCGGTGGAAATAAGGAGGCACGACATCCCTGTCGCGCTGTCAATGGGGTGCGCAAGTCTTAAGAGCTTCGCGCAACTCGTGCTCTACTCATTGGCTTGGTGGACGGAAATGTCCACCCTCCTTAAGCGCCGGATGTCGAGGGATTTCTCCATATTGACAAACCCCAAGACCGTCTCAAAAAAGGACCCTATAGATTGCCAGTCATCCCGCCAGCCGCGAATCAAAGCTGAACGGCAGCGGCTTCCCTGGGATCAGCCTGCGCATCAGCGGGTGGGATGGATTGATCAACAGTGAATTTTCCTCGGGAATCACCACGCTCGGAACTTGCAGCGCGAGATTCCTGCGAGACCGCAACCAGCTTGCGCCGAATGCCTGGGCTGCCCGCGACGATGGCTGCGCCCGCCAGTTTTCAGGCAGTGATGACGCAGGAATCCGATCGATCCGTGAATCGGGAATCTCCAACTCGATCACGATCCAATTCAACCGCAACGCCTCGCGCGGAGCGTGCACCAGGATTTCCAGCGCGGCGAGAGCCCTCGACTCCGCCAGATAGACCGCCGCCACTCCCGGCAGGTTCCAGCGTCCGCCGTAGCGCCGCGCGCCCTCGCCATCCAGCGCCGTGGCCGACCATTCCTCCTGCACGATCCGGTAGAACAGCGGCATGATCAGGAAAAAACGCCGTGCTCCAAACGCCCGAGCAAGGCGTCCACCTCACGGGCACCGATCTCGGTGTCCGCGTAATCCAACGGGCACTCCCCGTGAAAGGCGATGGCCGGGGCGGTCAACCAGGACCGCGCGCCCTCAATCCCACCGAGGGCGGCGCAGGCGTGCGCCATGAGCCGGGCATAGCGCACAAGACGGTCCGACGCAGCGCTGTCCAGAGTGCCTGCCTTTTTCCGGCGATGAAGCGTGGCCCGGGGCATTCCAAGCCATGCGCCCAAGCGCTCCTCCGTCACACCGAGCATTTCCTGCATGGCGTGAAACTCAGCGAAAGGAAGACCGACACGGACTTTCTCAATCATGTAGGCGGCTTCCGGCTCCCTGAGAAAGGAAGATTCAGGCGGAATATGATCCCAATAACTGACCGACTTCTTGTCCATGTGGATCATTTAAATCCACCTTATGAATCACTTCAAGCATTTTCTCAAAAAAACAGCCAGCCGTTTACACGGTTGGCTGTTTGAAGAACCCCCAGGAATGCCTGTGTCACGGGTGGATCAATAGCGGTATTGCTCGCCCTTGAATGGGCCTTCGACCGGGACGTTGATGTAGTCGGCCTGCTCCTTCGTGAGGGTCGTGAGCTTGGCTCCGACTTTGGCAAGGTGGAGACGGGCGACTTCCTCGTCGAGATGCTTCGGCAGCACGGTGACTTGGCCGGGTTTGTTAGTCTCCCTGTTTTTCCAAAGGTCGATCTGCGCGAGCGTCTGGTTGGTGAAGCTGTTGGACATCACGAAGCTCGGGTGGCCCGTGCCGCAACCGAGGTTCACCAAGCGACCTTCGGCTAACATGTAAATGCTGTTGCCAGTCGGGAAGGTGTATTTGTCCACCTGTGGCTTGATGTTGGTGCGGATGACGCCGGGAGCTTCGTTGAGCTTGTCGATCTGGATTTCGTTGTCGAAGTGACCGATGTTACAAACGATGGCCTGGTCCTTCATTTTCGCCATGTGCTCAAGGCGAATGATGTCGAAGTTCCCGGTGGTGGTGACGTAAATGTCGCCCCAGCCGAGGGTGTCTTCGAGGGTGAGGACGCGGAAGCCTTCCATCGCGGCTTGCAGCGCACAGATCGGGTCAACTTCGGTGACGACGACTTGGGCACCTTGGCCGCGGAGGGCTTGGGCGCAGCCTTTACCCACGTCGCCGTAGCCGCAAACGACGCCGACTTTGCCGGAGATCATCACGTCGGTGGCGCGCTTGATGCCGTCCACGAGGGACTCGCGGCAGCCGTAGAGGTTGTCGAACTTCGACTTGGTGACCGAGTCGTTCACGTTGATGGCAGGAACTAGCAGCGTGCCAGCCTTGGCCATTTGATAGAGACGATGGACACCGGTGGTGGTTTCCTCGGAAACACCTTTCCAATCCTTCACGATCTTCGCGAAGATGCCGGGCTGTTTGGCATGGACGTCCTTGAGGAGGTCTTTGATGACTTGTTCCTCGTGGTTGCCGGACGGGGTGTTGACCCAGTCGGAACCGTTCTCGAGTTCGTAGCCTTTGTGGATGAGGAGGGTCGCGTCACCGCCGTCATCGACAATGAGTTCGGGTCCTAGACCTGCTGGATTGACCAGGGCTTTCCAAGTGCACCACCAATACTCTTCGAGGGTTTCGCCCTTCCAGGCAAACACCGGAATCTCACGGGCAGCCATGGCGGCGGCCGCGTGGTCCTGAGTGGAGAAAATGTTGCAGGAAACCCAACGCACCTCGGCACCGAGATCAACGAGGGTCTCGATGAGAACCGCGGTCTGAATAGTCATGTGGAGCGAACCCATGATGCGGACGCCTTGGAGCGGCTTTTCCTTACCATACTTTTCGCGGGTGGCCATCAGGCCGGGCATTTCGTGCTCGGCGATTTCAATTTCCTTGCGCCCGAAATCGGCGAGGCCGAGGTCTCTTACTTTGTAGTCTGTGAAGCTCATTTTAGTATTTAGTTAGAATATTGAATCAGCCGACTGCCTTTTTGAGAGCGGCCGCCTTGGCGGTGGATTCCCAGGTAAGGTCAGCGTCGTCCTTGCCGAAGTGACCGTAGTTGGTGGACTTCGAATAGATCGGGCGGAGCAGGTTGAGTTGCTTGACGATGTCGGCGGGCTTGAAGGAGAAAACCTTGAGGATGCCGCCAAGGATCTTCTCATCGCTTGCGGTGCCGGTGCCGAAGGTATCGACATGCACGCTAACAGGCAGTGGGTGGCCGATGGCGTAGGCGAACTGCACTTCGCAACGAGTGGCGAGTCCGGCAGCGACAACATTTTTCGCGACCCAGCGGCCCATGTAGGCGGCGGAGCGGTCAACCTTGGACGGGTCCTTGCCAGAGAAGGCACCACCACCGTGGCGACCGGTGCCGCCGTAGGTATCGACGATGATCTTACGGCCTGTTAGACCGCTGTCACCTTGTGGTCCGCCGACGACGAATTTGCCAGTCGGGTTGATGAGATACTCGGTGTCCTTGGTGAGCATGTTTTTCGGCAACACCTTCTTAATGATTTGCTCGATGCAGAATTTTTCGATCTCGGCGTGCTCCACATCGGCGGCGTGTTGGGTGGAAATGACGACGTTGACAATGCGCGTTGGCACGCCATCGACGTATTCGACGGAGACCTGCGACTTCGCGTCGGGGCGGAGCCATTTGACCTTGCCCAACTTGCGGACGCGGGTGAGTTCGCGGCCGAGTCGGTGGGCGAACATGATCGGCGCGGGCATCAGCTCGGGCGTCTCGTTGCAGGCGTAACCAAACATGATGCCTTGGTCGCCGGCACCTTGCTCGGCGTGCTTTTTGCCGTGCGCTTTTTTCGCGTCCACGCCTTGGGCGATGTCCGGCGACTGAGTGGTGAGGTAGTTGTTGATGAAAAGTTGGTCCGCGTGGAAAACGTCGTCACCATTCACGTAGCCAATGCCACGGACCGCGTCGCGGATGACCTTCTCGATGTTGATCACGGACCCGATCGGCTTGTTGCCGATTTTCGGGATGGTGATTTCACCGCCGACCACCACAACGTTGCTCTTCACAAACGTTTCACAAGCGACCCGGCTTTTCGGATCGATGGTGAGGCAGGCGTCGAGGATGGCGTCCGAGATCGTGTCGGCAACTTTGTCCGGGTGGCCTTCGCCAACCGATTCTGAGGAAAAAATATAGGTGCTCATATGCTTTTTAATTTTCGTATCGTCAAATCGCGATGCGTTGATGTATGAACCCGTGCATGCCGTCAATGCTGAAATCACTGAAGCTCATTTCCGATCCCACCCGCCTGCGGATTTTAATGCTGGTGGAGCATGAAGCCCTTTTCGTGGCGGAGCTTCAGGAAATCCTCGGAATGGGCCAAAGCCGAATTTCGACCCAACTTTCCCTGCTCAAAACAGAAGGCTTGGTGAGCGACGAACGCAGCGGGAAAAACAACATTTACACCTGCGCCGCCGATTCCGACCTCATGGAAGTCGCCCGCCTGGCCGCCGCCGAAGTGCCCGAAGTCGCGGCCGATGAAACCGCGCTCCGGCATTTGCTGCGGAAGCGGAAGGATAGTTCGCGGGCGTATTTCGACGAGCTCGCCGGCCGTTTCGGCAAAGATTACGTTCCCGGTCGCTCGTGGAAGGCACTGGCCGAGGCGCTGATCAAGGTGCTCAACTACAAAGTTGTCGCGGATCTCGGAGCCGGCGAGGGCACGCTTGCCCAGCTGCTCGCCCAGCGCGCCGAGAAGGTCATCGCGGTGGATTTGTCCCCGAAAATGGTCGAGTTCGGCCAGAGCCTCGCCGTCCAGAACGGCCTCGCCAATTTGGAATACCGCATCGGCGACATCGAGGTGCCTCCCATCGAAAACGACAGCCTCGACCTCGCGATTTTGAGCCAGGCGCTTCACCACGCCGAGCATCCGCAACGCGCGCTCGACGCCGCATTCCGCATCCTCAAACCCGGCGGCCGCCTGATCGTTCTCGATTTGCTTCTGCACACTTTCGAGGAAGCCCGCGAAATGTATGCCGACCGCTGGCTCGGATTTTCCGAAAGCGACCTCGCCACGATGATGGAGAAATCCGGCTTCGTGCAGATCGAAACCGTGGTCGCCGACCGCGAAAGCGAGGCTCCAAAATTCCAGACGCTGCTCGGCATCGGCATCCGCCCTGTCTGATTTTGCCAACACATGCGATTTGAACTCTTGCGCTATCTGATTTGCGGGCTGCTCGCGCTGCCCCTCACCAGCTGTTTTCAAGCGAAGCCCTTGCAGGAAACTATCCCGTTAGTCCAAGCCGCTGTGAACGCGGGATTTTTCACACCGGAAGGCGATCCGCTCGGGCTCGTCGTCGCGGCGGGGAAAATTTCCGGTTCATGGAACACCGCGTCGTCGCTCGGAAGCGGCGTCTGGTATCAAAACCGCTCGGGCAAAATCGCCATCGCCCGCCGCGGCACCCTCAATCGCGCCGAGGCATCCGCCATGCGCGAACTCATCCAAGCCGGCCCGCTGCTCGTCGAAAACAACCGCGCCGTCAGCGGACTCGACGCCACCAAGCCGAGTGTCCGCATTGCCATCTTGTGGGACGGCGGCACGCGCTGGTGGATCGGCCGCGGCTCGCCCTGCACGCTCGCAGCTCTGGGCGAGGCACTCGCCGCTTGGCCCATCCGCCACGCACTCAATCTCGATGGCGGCCGTTCTTCCGATCTCTGGATTTCCGAAAGCGTCTCCGGCGGTCCCCTCCTCCGGCGCGCGCCATGGAATCGCCCGGTCCGGAATTTCCTGGTGCTCGTCGTCAAGTGACGATCTCGCCGCAAACGAATGATGGACAGCCTGATTCCGAGTGATATACATAAGCACAAGCCATCAGACGAAATTATGAACCCAGTGATCCATCTTTCCTCAGTTGCCGCCGCCCTCGGACTGGCCTCCTGCGCGACAGTCAGCAAAGTCGGCCAAGGGTCGATGGCCTTCGCCTCCGCCGCCACCGGCAAGGTTTCCCGGCTTTCGAAAATGGCCGCTAACACGATCAACCCGCCCGGAGTGAAAGTCGTCGAGGTGAGGGAAAAGGATCTGAAAGAAATGCCCACCGGCCACGAAAAGGCGCTTGCGTTTGAAAACACTCGCAAGCGCGGCTTCTGGTTCTTCAACGGTCCGGTGGACTTCACCGAACCCAGCTTGCCGCTGCCCGGTGGCGAGACGGACGGCAGCCTTTTACCGCCGAAAACCCCTTGATCCAAGGATTCGTGCGAACCCCACATTCCCGGCTTGAAGCCCGCGCGCTGATGAGAATGATCCCCCGCATGTCACGGTTTCTTTGCGCCCGCCTTTTCGCACTCGCCTTCACCGGTGCGCTGATTACTTCCTGCGGTGGAAATCCTCCGCCTCGCCCCCCCAGAGCGATCCCCGCCGCCGGGGCCGGCCAACCGGTCCACGTCGCCGCCATTCCCAAAAACGCCCCGCCTCCGGTCGTCGCCCAAAGCGCCATCGTCATCGACGTCGTCAGCGGCCGCGTCCTCTACGCGAAAAACGCCGATGTCCCCCGCGCCGTCGCCAGCACCCAGAAAATCGTCACCGCACTCTGCGTCCTCGATGCCGGCAATCTCGACAAGCCCGTCACCATCCAGTCCATCGACGGTGCCTGTGAGCCGACCAATCTCAATCTCAAACCTGGCGACGTCTATCCCCGCCGCGAGTTGACCAAGGTGCTGATGGTGAAAAGCGCCAACGACGTCGCCCGCGCCCTCGCCCGCGATGTCGGCGGCAGCCAGGAATCCTTCGCCGTCCTCATGAACCAGAAGGCCGCCTCGCTCGGCATGAGAAACTCGAATTTCATCAACCCTAACGGCCTCCCGAACCCCGGCCAATATTCGACCGCGCGCGACATGGCCATCGCCGCCCGCGCCGCCTACCGCAGCCCGCTGATCCGCTCCTTCACTGCTACCAAATCCTTCACCTTCCGCTTCAACGACGGCCGCACCCGCTTCATCGAGAACACCAACCGCCTGCTCAAAACCGTCCCCTACTGCGACGGCTTGAAAACCGGCACCACCAACGCCGCCGGTCGTTGCCTCGTCTGCAGCGGTTCGCTCAACGGCCGCTCCGTTATCGTCGTCGTCCTGAAATCCACCACGCCTAACGTCTGGAAAGACTCCAGCAAACTGCTCGCCTGGGCGCTCGAACGCCCCGCTTCCGGCTCCTAACCGGCCTCCCCCGCCCCGCATGCACAGCCCCGCCGAGTCCCTCCGCCAACTTGCGGCCGAGGGCTTGCTGCGTGGCCAGCGCCAGCTCGACTCACCCACCGGCCCGCAAGTCGTCCGCGAGGGCCGCACGCTCTGGAACTTCGCTTCCAACGACTACCTCGGCCTCGCCCGCCACCCGGAAATCGAGGCCGCGTTGATCGAAGGCGTGCAGCGCTACGGCGCCGGCGCCGCCGCCTCCCGCCTCGTCTGCGGAACCCTGCCGCCACACCGACTGCTAGAAGAGGCGCTCGCCGCCGCGAAACAAGCCGAAGCCGCGCTCACCTTCTCCTCCGGCTTCGCCACCGCGCTCGGCGTCATCCCAGCCGTCGTCGGGAAAGCCGACTTCGTCATCCTCGACAAGCTTTCCCACGCCTGCCTCGTCGATGCCGCCCGCCTCTCCGGCGCCACGATCCGCGTCTTCCCCCACAACGATCTCGGAAAGTTAGAACGCCTTCTAATTTCCTGCCGTGAGAAAGCCCCCGCCGCCCGCATCCTCGTCGCCACCGAATCCGTCTTTAGCATGGACGGCGACCTCTGCCCGCTCCGCGAAATCGTCAATCTGACAGAAGCCCACGACGCCCTGCTCCTGCTCGATGAAGCCCACGGCTTCGGCGTCCTCGGCGAGCACGGCATGGGCCTCGCCGAGCAGGAAAACCTCCAACACCGCCTCACCTTCCAGATGGGCACGCTCAGCAAAGCCGCCGGCCTGTCAGGCGGCTACCTCGCCGCCTCCCGCGACTGGATCGACCTCCTCACCAACCGCGCCCGCTCGTTCATTTACTCCACCGCGCCGCCACCCGCCCTAGCCCACGCCGCCATCGCCTCGCTCACACTCATCCGCTCCGCCGAAGGCAAAGCACTCCGGGCGCAGCTCCAACAAAATGTCGCCCGCATTTCCACCGGAAGCACGCCCATCGTCCCCAAGCTGCTAGGCAGCAACGAAGCAGCCCTCGCCGCCGCCTCGGCACTGGAGCAAGCCGGTTTCCTCGTCCCCGCCATCCGCTATCCCACCGTTCCCCGCGGCACCGCGCGCCTGCGCATCAGCCTCTCGGCCACTCATCCGCCCGAAGCCGTCCACCTGTTGGCCCGAAACCTCACCCCCACCGAATAAACAAACCTGCGTTTGATGAAACTTGCTCAAACCTACCGTCCAGTCCCAAACCGCGGGATCCCAGCCAAGCCGATTCCCTCGATCTCCGCAAAGCCCACCGCCTTCCCATCTGGATTTACCTTGCGACTCCTCCCCAGGAAGATTGGAATTATTCCGATGAACGTTCAACCCAGAATCACGCCCTTCCATGCCGCATTTGCCGTAATTATACGGCGTGATGCATTTGCGAGACAAATACGGCGTGATGTTCAATAACACTGTTGGCTCAAAAAGAAGAAAAAATCAGCCAGTGAGGGGCTAGAATACTGGGTTGATTCGGAAAAAATTTCCATGTATGATCAGGGCATGGTACTGGGCGGCACAGGGTTGCCTGATTCTCGGCCAAGCGGCAGCTCCTGCGACTGAATCGTTAGTAAAACTCCTCACTGATCCCAACTCGGCCGTCCGGGTGGCCGCTGCCCATGCCTTGGCTTTACTCGGCCGTCGCGAGCAGGCGGTGGCGGCCATTATCGCCGAGCTCGACCGCACCACAGATGATTACGTCAGCTTGAACGCGGTCAACGCGCTCACTCATATCGACGCTCTATCCACCATTCCCGATGCCTGGGTGACCCGGATTCTGGCCGAGGCAATAAATCCAGCGAATACCTGCGACGCACCGCCGAGCGCCTGGCCAAGTAACCCGACCGTCATTCTAACGAACGGATGCAGCGAGCGGGCAAGGAATCGCGATAACCTGCATTCCCGCACTCTGCGCGGCAATGATCCCGGCGGGAGCGTCTTCGAGTGCTAGGCATTTTGAAGGCTCGACGCCGAGTAATTTAGCAGCTTTGAGAAAAATATCAGGCGCGGGTTTGCCATGCACCACGTCATCCGCGGTCACCACCTCGTCGAACCAATCGGAAATCCCGACGATCTTGAGCGTCTTCTCGATTACAAAGCGGCTACCACCCGTGGCGATCGCCATCGGCATCTTGCCGCGGAGGCTTTCGGCGAATTCGGCCACTTCCTCGATCAATGTCACCCGGTCCAGTCGCTTCAGGAAAAACTCCCGCTTTGCCAATGCCACAGCGGCGGGATCAAGCCGCAGGTCGTATTCGTCATTGAGCTCCACCACGATGTCCAACGTCGGCCGGCCGCCCATCGCGAAGAACACGTCTTCCTTGAAAATTCCCCCGGCACCGTAAAGCGCGAGCGCGTCGCACCAGGCTTCGAAGTGGGCCGGCATCGAGTCCACGAGCGTCCCGTCGCAGTCGAAAATCGCAGCATCAAAACCTTTGGAGGGGAACAGGAAAGGACCGATATTTGCCATGTGCGCGCACCGCTTAGATCCAGAATCCGGATGACGCAAGAGCGGTGATGAATAAAAAATCACGCGTTCTCAGGAGTGCCGATTTGATCACTCCGAGATGAATGGTATTCATAAATTGACCACCTGATCCTTGTAAACGCCGGGTTGCACGGTCTTGGGTTCCGCCGAGGTGTTGGCAAACTCGACCTTGCCCTCGATCACCACGCCCGGAGCAAACCGGATTGGGCCGCTGACTTTCAATGTGTCGCAGCCGATCAACCCCGGCACGCCGAGTGCCTCGATTTGATCTACCAGCTTGTATTCGTCCGAAAGTAAAATCACCGGCGGCACCCCGTTCCGCGAGGCGGTGAGGCGGACCTGACCGTCGTCCAGCACTTCGTAAGCATCGGACCGCAGCGCCAGCAAGTCGCCCGTCGTCTTCACCGGCGCGAAACGACTGCGCGGCACGTCGATCGCCGCCGCGCCTTCGAAGCACTCGATCGCCGCGCCCATCGCACTTTCCAACTGCACCACCGCCGTCGATTTCTTGTCGCGCGGATCGACGGTCTTGTTGTTGCGGATCATCGGCAGCGGCAGCACGCCGGAGTCGGCGGCGAGCTGTTCCTTGAGCAGGTCGAGACGCAGCCACAGGCTGTTGGTGTTGAAATAGCGGTGGCGGTCGATGTCTTGGAACGCGTCCATATTGACCTGCGGGCATTGCGCCACTTCGCGCAATAGTAAGCGACCGTCCGCCTTCCTAACTGCAAGATGACCGCCCTTGCGATCCGCCGCCGTCCGCCGCGTGACCTCCATCAGGAACGGCGCGTTGGATTTAGCGAAATAATCCAGGATCGCTGGATCGAGGATCGCGCCGAGATTGTCAGAGTTAGAAACAAACGCGTATTTGACGCCCTCCGCCAGCAGGCGGTCCAGCCATCCGCTGCCGACCAGTGCCGGATAGAGATCGCCATGGCCCGGCGGGCACCATTCCTGATCCGGGTCCGCCGGCCACTCCACCGGGAGAAACGTCGCAGCGTCGATCTTTGGTATCTGATTCTGCATCATCTCCACCTCCGACGCGTCCGCCAGCGCCTGCGCCCGGTATTTTTCCAGATGCGCCAGCGTGTCCTCGCTGGTGCTGAAACTGTTCATCAAGAGCAAGCGCACGTTCGCCCCGCTGGATTTGCGAAGGTCCACGATCTGCCGCACCATCAGGTCGAGGAAGTTCACTCCGTCCCGAACGGATAGAAGGCTCTTGGGCCCCCGCAAACCCATGCCAGTACCGAGGCCGCCGTTGAGTTTGATCACCACCGCCTGCGACAGCAGCGCCGCATCGGCCGCGCCGGTCGAGGCGATTTCCTCGGACGAAACCAGTCCTTCCGCCGGAGAAATCGTCTCCTCGGGAATCATCCCCGTCTCGTTGCGAAGCAGCGCCTCGTAGTTTCTGCGGAAGGCACGGATGACGGCATCGCCCATTCCTGATGCGATCATCTTGGTCTCGAAAGCGGCGAAGTTTCCCATAAGTCTTAAAAAGTTACGGCACGAACCTGAGTCGAGATGACTTCCCGGTCACGCTGAAAGTCACAAAACAGAAGTGCTTTTGGGGTTGACCGGCAGGCCGCATGACTATTGGACGCGGGCGCGCATCTGCCTTATCCTCCGGTCAGTTTCCCCGTATGAAAATTCTCATTCTCTCCCGCAACGCGCAGCTCTACAGCACCGCCGCCCTTGTCACCGCCGCCGAGGCCCGCGGCCACGAGGTGCGAGTCGTGGATTACCTCCGCTGCTACATGAACATCACCTCGCGCAAGCCGCGGATCTACGTCGATGGCGAGGAACTGGTGGCGGACGCCGTCATTCCTCGGATCGCTGCGCGGCATACGTTTTATGGCAACGCCGTCGTCCGGCAGTTCGAGATGATGAATGTCTTTTCTCTCAATGACTCGGTGGCCATCGCCCGCTCGCGGGACAAGCTGCGCTCGCTCCAGATCCTGGCGAAACGCGGCGTGGGGCTGCCAGTGACCGGCTTCGCCCACCACACCGAAGCGTCCGGCGAGCTCATCAAAATGTGCGGTGGTGCACCGCTCGTGATAAAACTGCTAGAAGGCACCCAGGGCGTGGGCGTGGTGCTGGCGGAAACGACCAACGCTGCGGAATCCGTCATCGAGGCGTTCAAGGGGCTGAATGCTAACATCCTGGTCCAGGAATTCATCAAGGAGGCGGAGGGCGCCGACATCCGCTGCATCGTGGTGGGCGGGAAAGTGGTGGCGTCGATGAAACGCCAAGGCGCGCCCGGCGAGTTCCGCTCGAACCTGCATCGCGGCGGAACCTCGGAGAAAGTCAAAATCACCGCCCAGGAACGCGCCGTGGCAATCAGCGCGGCCAAAGCGATGGGCCTGAACGTGGCGGGCGTGGACCTGCTGCGCTCGAATCACGGCCCGGTGGTGATGGAGGTGAATTCCTCCCCGGGCCTTGAAGGCATCGAGCAGTCGTCCAAAAAGGACGTCGCCGGAATGATCATCGAGTTCATCGAACGGACGGCGGTGAAGCCGTCCAAATCAACGGACAAGTGAGGGATCAGCCCTGGGCCTTGATGCGGCCGAGGACTTCCTGATAGGCCTCCATCACCCCGCCGAGATCGCGGCGGAAGCGGTCCTTGTCCATTTTCTCGCCGGTCTTGAGATCCCATAGACGGCAGCCGTCGGGGCTGATTTCGTCGGCGAGAACGATGACAGATGGATCGGAAAGCAGGCGGCCGAACTCGAGCTTGAAGTCGATGAGTTTGAGTCCGCACTTGGCGAAGAAATCGATGAGGATGCCATTCACCTGGAGGGCGGATTTCCGCAGATGGGCGAGGTCTTCCGGAGTGGCGAGGCCCATTTCGCGGATGTAGTCCTCGTTGATGAGCGGGTCGCCGAGCTCGTCGCTCTTGTAGGAATACTCGACGATCGGCTGGGAGAAGGCTCGGCCTTCCTCGATGCCGGTGCGCTTGCAGTAGCTGCCGGCGGAGAAGTTGCGGACGATGACCTCGACCATGAGGATATCGACTTTTTTGACCTCGACGTTGGTGTCATCGATCTGGCGGACGAAGTGAGTCGGCACGCCGGCCTTTTCCAACATGCCGTAGATGAGCGTGCTGATCTCGTTGTTGAGGTGGCCCTTGTTGTCGAAACTGGCCTTCTTTTCGCCGTTGAAGGCGGTGGCGTCGTTCTTGAACTCCATGCGCAGGGTGTATGGATTCTCGGTGGCCCAGAGACGCTTGGCTTTTCCTTCGTAAAGTGGGGTCATGCGGAAGTCCTAAAACCCCTCCCCGCTCCGGTCAAGAGCGCTGAATCCGAATGATGAAATGATTGTGAAAATATCGGAACTTGAGAATTGGGGTATTGCATGCTATTCTGGATTTCTAGAACCTGCCGCAGCGAAATGAACCTTGAAGAACCCTCAGCCAGACACTCCCTGCCGCCTCCCAAGGCGAGGTTTTTGCACGCCCGTTCGCTGCCATCAAAACGGCCGTTCAACGTCGCCGTGTTCTTCTCGGCGCTGCATTTTTTGGGGCTGATCATGACGGTCACCGCGCTCGTGTTGTTTGTCGCCGAGCCGAGTCCGCTTGCGAGAAATTTCATTCTCGGCGGGATCGGATTCAGCGTGGTGACCTGGCTGATCGCGTTTTTCAAACGGCGCGCGGGATATTGCCCGCTTTGTAAAGGCACCCCGCTGATCAACTCGGGAGCCCGCCCCCACTCGCGGGCGAAGCGCATTTTCCCCTTCAGCCACGGAGTGAGCGCCACGCTTTCGATCATCGCCACGCAGACGTTCCGCTGCATGTATTGCGGCTCGGATTTCGACTTGCTCAAGACGCCCTCGCATCTTCGCGGGGCCAGGACGGACGCGACCCGCGAGTGAGCCCGCGCCTCAGGACCCGGTGAGCCGGGCGTGGCGCTCCGCCATCGGCCATGCCACTTCGGGGACCAATTCGTGCCAGAGCGCGTCATCGGAATGGATCATCCGGCAAACGTCGCGGCCGGTGTAATCGAGCAACTGGTCGTCGTCACAGGAAATGCCTTGGATCCGCTTGTTCGTTAGGAAGTGCTGATAAAGATGCACGCTGTCCTCCGGAGCGAGGAAGGTTTCCGCAGTGACGAGTTCGCCCGTGCGGCGGTTTTTCCAAGGAAAGACGTAGAGCGTGACGCCCTTCTTGAACAAGCGTCCGAAGGATTCCAACAAGCCTCCCGCGAGGCTTTCCGACCACTTCGGTTTGAACAACTCGTTGAGCAAACCGATGCTGAGAAGGATGCCGATGGGCTTGCTGGTATAGCGGTGGAGAAACGCCGCGATCCGGTGGAACTCGGCGCAGCGCGAGAGTATTACGGTTTTCCCAAGCGACTGGAGCGCGTCCGCTCGGTCCAGGAAATCCACCGGATCCATCCCGCAGTCTCGCAGCAGGTTGTGCATCGAGATCTCACACAGTTCGATGGCCGAATCGCAATCCGCCGCACTCACCGAGCGGCCGAAACTCTCTCGCGCGTTCTCCAGCATTTGAAGATGGACGTTCATCACCGGATCGAAACTGCCGCGCAGCAGCAGCACCGGGCGACCGTAAAGCGCCTCGGCGGGCTGGACGACTTCACCGTTAGGAAGGAACATCGTCGCGTCGGTCAGCCCGCTTTCGACCAGTTGCAGGGCGCAGAGACGGTTGTCGAAAAAGCCGTAGCCGTGGCCGGTGAATTTCAACAAATCCACCTCCACCCGCCCGGGGGCGAGATTGTCCAACAGGGACTCGACGAACCTCTTCAAATGCCCGCGGTGGTGGAATGCCGAGTGAATCAAGTTCACGCCGATGATGCCGAGCGCCTCCATCTGGCCGATCGAGCCGGTGTCCAACAACCGAACGTGCAGCGTGATGTCGGACGGAGGATCGCCCGGCTTCATCTGGAAGCGCAACCCGAGCCAGCCGTGGCATTCGCCGCTATCCTGCCAGCCACGGGCGCGCACGGTGTTGCAGAACGAGAAAAAAGTCGTCTCCTTGCCGCGCTTGGGGGCGAGGCGTTCGAGCAGGATCGAGTACTCGTGATCCAGCATCGCGCCGAGCCGGCTTGCCGACACGTAGCGGTCGGCACTGCCGTAAATGGCGTCGCTCATGGTCATGTCATAGGCGGAAATCGTCTTCGCCACGAGACCCGCGCTGCCGGACGCGCGGAAAAACCAGTTAGCCGTTTCCTGGCCGGCGCCGATCTCGGCGAAGGTGCCGTAAACCATCGGGTCCAGATTCAGCTCCAGCGCCTTGTCGTAAGCGGTCGGGATCATGGGAAATCGCCCTCCTCCACCCAGCCCTCGGCCACGTAGCGCTCGATCTCCACCTGGTGGCCCGACGTGGCGCCGGCGGGGAACTTCAGCGACAACATCAGGTTGATGCGTTTAGTGTCCTTGTCCGTGAGAATATTCCCGTTCAAGGCCGTGCCCTTCTCCGCATAACCATAAAGCGCGTGTTCATGGTCGGGCGACTCCAGACGGTAGGACTGCCATTTCTGATCGTCGGTGAATTCGAAGTTATAATAATCCACCGGAGCTAAAATGACGCGGAAAACGTGGCTACTGGTCGGCTTGGTTGCCATGAACTCCTTCCAGGAAATTTCCGACCAACCGGCCCAGCTTTCCCAGTCGATTTTCAGTCCTTGCGGGGTGTCGATGAACGCGAGCGATTTCTCCTCGAAATCGCGGGTTCTGACAGCGAGCGAAACGAGTTTGTCCCTGACAGAAAGAGCCTCGCCCGGGCCGAGTGCCTGCATGCCGGGAGCTTCGATTTCCCCTTCCGGATAGAATTCCCGTATGCGGGCTTCCGCCACCGCGGGATTGCGGACAAGCGGCAGGAGCTCCTCCACCGTCGTCGCTTCGAGGAATTTCCGCGCCATTGACTCGGCCTCGGCCAGCAGGGCGGCCTCGCTGCGTTGATCCGCGGGCGGAATGGCTGCCTCATCGGGATTTTTCACGGCGGCGGGCGGCGTCAGCATCTGGCCAATAGGATGAACAATCGGCTTGATCCCCCCGCTCATCGCGAGAAACATGCCGGACGCGATCAGCACTAACAACGCAACCCCGCAGTTCACCAACAGGCCTGTTTGTTCATTGCCCTTGTCGCGCTGACGGGATGATCTCGGTTCCTGATCCCATGCGAGATCCTTCTGGCTGCCGGCCTTCTTGCGACGGCGGTTTTTCGAACCGCGTGATCTCCCCTCTTTGGCGGGTTCATCCGCCATCGGTCTCGGCGCGATCAATGGCGGCGGCGTGTCAAGCGAGGTCGGAATTCTCATCATCCGCCGGCAACTCGGACACAGGATCCCCTTCCCATCGTGATCCCTCGGCACGCGGAAAACGAACCGGCAATCCGGGCATACATAAGCACTCCATCTGCGGGCGTTTTCCATATTGTCTGTCACGCCGCCACCCTGAGCTATCAGGATGGCAGACTGCAAGCTTGCTGTCAGGCGCGGGGCGGAAATTCCCGACTCGTCTTAAATTTCTTGGACCGGCAGGTTCGAAACCTCTTCCCGGACCTTCTCGGCGAGCGCGGTCGAGAGATACCGCTCGGTGGACGAGCAGCCGATCGTGACGATGCGTTTGCCCTTGAATTCAGGGCGTTTGGCGACCTGTATCGCGGCCCAGACGTTGGCGCCGGTGGAGATGCCCGCTGGCAAACCTTCGAGCTGCGCCAAGGCCTGCGCGGTGGCGATGGCATCCTCGTTGGAAACCAGGATGGTCTCGTCGATGATCGAAACGTTGAGGTTTTTCGGAATGAATCCGGCACCGATCCCCTGGATCATGTGAGGACCCGGAGCGCCGCCGGAAATCACCGGGCTGGCGGCTGGCTCGACCGCAAAAATTCTAGCAGTGCCGCGCGATTTCAAAACCTCGCCGACTCCGGTGAGCGTTCCACCCGTGCCGACTCCGGCGACGAACCCGTCCACCTGGCCGTCGGTGTCGCGCCAGATTTCCTCGGCGGTCGTCTCGCGGTGCACCTGCGGGTTGGCCGGATTATCGAACTGGCCGGGGCCGAACGAACCTTCGCCGTGCTCTTCCAACAGCTTCTTCGCCATCGCGATGGCACCGTTCATGCCGCGGGCGCGCGGGGTGAGGACGATTTCCGCACCGAGCAAGCGAAGCAGCACGCGACGTTCGATCGACATGCTTTCCGGCATGGTCAGGATGCAGCGGTAGCCTTTCGAGCGGGCGATGAATGCGAGCGCGATGCCGGTGTTGCCAGAGGTCGGCTCAATGATCAGTCCGCCGGGCTTGAGCGATCCGTCCTTCTCGGCGGCTTCAATCATCGCCTTGCCGATGCGATCCTTGACGCTAAAGAGCGGGTTGAAAAACTCAGCCTTCACGCAGATCTCGGCGTCGAGTCCGGCGGTGATGTGGTTGAGACGGATCAGCGGGGTGTTGCCAACGGTGGCAACCATGTTTTCGGCGATGTTCATGATGGTGGAGTCTTGGGGCTAAATGTGTTGCGGCTGTCTCAGCCGGCTTCTGACAGGGTCAAATCTGAAAATCCGGCGTGCCGGAGTCAAGATGAAGTCCGCATTCGTATTTCTCGCCGTTGAAGCGCGTGGATTCCCAATCGCCGTCCTCCGCAGGACGCGTGCTGTGCCAGTCACCCATCGTGACGTAGCCTTTCTCGGCGAGCGGATGGCGCGGCAGGCCATTCTGATGGAAATAGAGATCCACCTGCGCGTCCGCCCAGTCGAGGATCGGATAGGCCTTCACGGTCCTCTTCTGCTGTTCGACGAAGGGCCGGTCCACCCGCGTCTGCGACTGCGAACGGCGAAGGCCGCTGAGCCAGACGTCGGCCCCGGTTTCCCGCAGCGCGCGGTTCATCGGCTCGATCTTGGTGATCAGCCCGTAACGGTCGGCGCCGTCCTTGCCGTTCTCCCAGAGCTTCCCCCACAGCGCCTGCATCCGCGCGGCGGACACCGTCGGCTGATAGGTCCGCAGGTCGAGGTCGAACATCGAGGTGAGCGTCTCTGCGTATTGATAGGTCTCGGGAAACAGGAAACCGGTGTCGATGAACACGACCGGGATCTTCGGCGCGTGTTCGTGAATCAGCCGCAGCATCACCGCCGCCTGAAGGCCGAAGCTGGTGGATGCGACGAGTCGGTCGCCGAGTTGTTCGTAGAGCAAGCGCAGCCGCTCCCCGGCGCGCAACGGCGCGAGCGCGGCGGAAAGCTCCGCGGCGTCGATGTCCGTAAAGGCCACCGCGGGCGGTTGGAATTTTAAGACAGCCATGATGCGGGGTTCTATCAAGCCTTGGCGAGCGCCTCGGGCTTCAGATTCTTGTGGAAATCCGGACCTTGGATGGTCTCGGCCACATAGCCGTTGCGGATGCAGAAATCACCGAAGCGTTCACCTTCGTTCCGCTCCTTGGCGTAGCTTTTGAAAATCGGCGCGAGCAGTGGCTTGATTTTTTCAGCCGGAACATTTTCCCGATAAAGCTTCGACAAGCGCTGGCCCGCGAAGCCGCCGCCCAGATAGACGTTGTAAGCGGACGGTCCGCGGCCGACGAAGCCGATCTCGGCGATGAACGGACGGGCGCAACCGTTCGGGCAGCCGGTCATGCGGATGGTGATGGCGTCGTGGCGCAAGCCGTTTTCCTCGAGGGATTGCTCAAGCTCCGTGAGCAAGTCCGGCAGATAACGCTCGGCTTCGGCGAGCGCGAGCCCGCAGGTCGGCAAGGCGACGCAGGCCAGCGAGTTCAGGCGGAGCGCGCTCTGCACGTGGCTGTCCTTAATGCCGTATTCCGCAAGCAGCTTCTCGATTTCCGGGCGCTTGACCGGTGAAACATTCGCGATGATGAGGTTCTGGTTCGCCGTGAGGCGGAAGTCGCCGTCGTGGATCTTCGCAATCTCGCGGAGCCCGCTGCGCATCGGATAGCCCGCCGTGTCGAGCACGCGACCGCCGGCGATGAAGAGCGTGAGATGTGAATTTTCGTTAGCATCCTCAACCCAGCCGTAGCGGTCGCCGTTATCCTCGAATTTGAAATCACGGACAGGTCCGAGTTCGTAGCCGAGGTATTCGTTGAGCTTGGCGAGAATCCAGGCCGGGCCGTAGTCGTCCACGGTGTATTTGAAGCGCGAATGCTTGCGGTCCGTGCGGTCGCCGAAATCGCGCTGCACCAGCACGACTTTTTCCGCGACGTCCACGACTTGCTCCGGTGTGCAGAAGCCGATCACGTCCGCGATCCGCGGATAGGTGGCCTCGTTGCCGTGCGTGGAACCCATGCCGCCGCCGACGGCGACGTTGTAGCCGACGAGTTCGCCGTCCTCGACGATGGCGATGAAGGAAAGGCAGTTGGCGTAGATATCGACGTCGTTAGATGGTGGTACGGCGATGGTGATCTTGAACTTCCGCGGCAGATAGGTCTTGCCGTAGATCGGCTCGAAATCCTCCTCGGTGGATTCGATCTTCTCACCATCCAGCCAGATCTCGTGATAGGCGCGCGTCTGTGGCGTGAGATGCGCGGAAATTTCCTCCGCCGCCTTCAAGGCTTGGGCGTGGATGCTGGAAAGATGCGGGTTCGGATTGCACATCACGTTGCGGTTCACATCGCCGCATGCGGCGATGGTGTCCATGGCGGTCTGGTTGATCTCGGCGATGGTGCGCTTGAGATTGCTCTTGATGATGCCGTGGAACTGGAACGCCTGGCGCGTGGTGAGCTTGATCGTGCCGTTCGCGAACTGCGTGGCGAGACGGTCTGTTTCCAACCACTGGTGCGCAGTGGCGACACCGCCCGGCACGCGGATGCGGATCATGAAGGAATACGCCTTCTCCAACTTGTGCTTGCGGCGGCCTGCGCGGATGTCGCGGTCGTCCTGCTGATAGGTGCCGTGGAACTTCAGCAGTTGCTGGTCGTCCTCGCACATCGAGCCGGTGGAAAGGTCGGCAAGCCCCTCGGCAATCGTGCCGCGGAGGTAGTTGCTGTCGATCTTGATGTATTCGTTCGCGGAGAGTTTCTTGTCACTCATGATAGTGGAAATTTTGAAGTTTAATAAACGTCGCGTTGATAGCGTTTGGTTTTCTTGAGGTTCTCGACGTAAGCCTCGGCGGCCTCGCGGGAAATTCCGGCCTGGCTTTCCACGATCGAGATTAACGCCTCATGGACGTCGTGGGCCATGCGGGCGGCCTCGCCGCAGACGTAGAAGTGGGCGCCCTCCTCAAGCCATTGATAGAGATCCTTCGCCTGCTGGAGCATCCGGTGCTGGACATAGACTTTCTCCGGCTGGTCGCGGGAGAACGCGAGGTCGAGCCGGGTGAGCGCGCCCTCCTTGAGATGCTCCTGCCACTCCAGTTGATAGAGGAAGTCGTAGGTGTAATGCTGGTCGCCGAAGAACAGCCAGTTTTTTCCGGGGCTGCCGAGCGCCGCACGATGCTCGACGAAGGCGCGGAACGGGGCGATGCCGGTGCCGGGTCCGACCATGATGATCGGGGTGGAACCGTCGGCGGGAAGCCGGAAATGCTTGTTCGGCTGGACGAAGACCTGGACGGGATCGCTCGTTTTCACGAGGTCGGCGAGATAGGTCGAGCAGACACCGTTCCGCTTGCGGCCGTGGCTTTCATAACGGACGGCGGACACCGTGAGATGGACTTCGTCGGCATGCGCCAGCGGGCTGGAAGCGATCGAGTAAAGCCGCGGTGGCAGCTTGCGGAAGATTCCCGTGAGCACATCGGCGGAAAGTCCGTTAGGAGCGAACGCCACAATGGCGTCGATGATCTCGCGGCCGGTGCTGAATTCCTTCAAGCGCTCTTTCGCATCCTCGGCGAGCAACTCGCGCAGCGCGGCGGACTTGCTGGCTTCGGCGAGTTTCGTCAAAACTGCGCGGGAGAGAGCGGTGATGTCGTAGTCTTCGCGGAGCGCGTCGGCGAGCAGTTTGCGGCCGACGTTTTTCACTTCGACCTCCTCGTTTCCCGTCAGTTTGGCGGCCTGGATGATGTCCCTGACCATTTCCGGGGCGTTCACCGGAATGACCGCCAGCGCGTCGCCGGGTTCGTAGGAAAGCCCGGAAGTGGCGAGCGAAAACTCGAAGTGCAGGGTTTCCTTGGACGAGCCCTCGCCATTCAGGACGACCTTATCAGTCGTCTCCGCGGGGAACGGGTTCTTTTTTCCATATTCGACCGACGAGGCAAACGCCGGGACATCGGCGACATGCGCAGCAACGGCGGATGCCGGGGCCAGCACCGAAAGCGCGCTTTCCAACCAGCTCGCGTAGGCGTCCTCATAGTCCACATCGCAATCCTGACGGGCGAAAACACGCGTCGCGCCGAGGCGTTCCAAGCGGGCGTCCACATCCTTGCCGATCTGGCAGAATTTCTCGTATGCCGTGTCACCAAGCCCGCAAACCGAGAAGCGGAGGTCGGACAAGGAAAGATCCGAGTTCATGAATTCCTTGTAAAAGGAAACCGCGGTTTCGGGAGGTTCGCCGTCACCCCAAGTCGAAACGATGACGAGAAGTTTTGTGGATTTCGCCAGCTCGGCCAGGGAAATTTCCGACATGTTTTTCATGACGGCCTGGAAGCCGCGCTTCTTCGCAGCCTTCACGGCACGATCCGCGAGAACCTCGGAATTTCCCGACTCGGTGCCGTAAAGAACCGTGAGCTTCCCGGCGGAAACCGGCACGGGCGCCGCAGCCGCCGCAGTTCCCGAAGCGGCGAGGAAGCCGCTGAGCCAGCCGCGCTGGACAGGATTGAAGCCGGTAAGAAGCGAATCCAGCGCATGGCGCTGGTCAGAAGTGAATGGGGCGTGCTCTGGAAGCATAATCCTTAGTTAATTACCTTGTTTTATGAGGTTTCGGCCAAAAAGTGACTGCAAACGACGCGATACGCAACCATTTTTTCACGATGCTTTCTCTCCGCCGCACCAATCGTCACTTCCCAGCGCCCGGATTTCCCCCTACTCCTTCGACGTGCTTCGCTCCCTGCGCTTGATGGATTTCCGATGCTTTGCCTCGCTGGACTTTGAAGTCCCGGCGGAGGGTGCGATTTTGACCGGCGACAACGCTCAGGGAAAAACCTCGATTCTCGAGGCCTTGTGCGTGCTCGTCCGGCTGCACTCGCCGCGCACCCACCGGATGACCGCGCTCGGGCGATTCGGCAGCAAGGGCTTCGGCATTGCCGGCGATCCGTGGGGCAGCGAGCGGCAGGTGCGGTATTCCCGCGAGGGCTTGGTGCTCAAGGTGAATGAGGAAATCCGTCCCAGCCAGACGCGCTATCTTGAAGATGGCGGACTGGTGGTGTGGATGGGAAATGAGGACTTGGAACTCGTGCGCGGCCCCGGCGAGGGACGCCGCCGCTATTTGGATTTCCTCGGCGCGCAGCTCGATCCCGCTTACCGCCGTTCGTGGTCGCGCTACCGCCGGGCCTTGCGGGCGAAGAATCTGCTACTCAAGGAAAGCCGTCCCCGCGACGCGGAAATTTTGTCCTACGAAGAAATCCTGGTGGAGCATGGCAGCGTGCTGATGGCAGCGCGTGCGAAATTAATCGAAGAACTCGCCCCGCTTGCCGCCGAAGCGCAGCGGGCGGTTAGCGGCAAGGACGAGCCACTGACGCTAAACTACCTCCCCGCCAGCGGCCCGGATTTACGGGAGTCGATGTTGCAAGCCCGCGAACGCGAAACCCGCTTGCGCCAGGCAGTCGTCGGCCCGCACCGCGACGAGCTGGATCTGCGAATCCACGGCATGCCCGCCGCCGACTTCGCCAGCGAGGGCCAGCAACGCACGCTCGCGCTCGCCCTCAAACTCGCGCAGGGGAAATTGCTCGAACGCCGCGGCGGGAAACTGCCGATCTACCTGATGGATGACATTTTCGGCGAGCTCGATCCCGGCCGCCGCAACGCGCTGATGAACCACCTCCCGCCGCTCGCGCAGAAATGGATCACCACCACGCACCTCGACTGGATGCGGGAAACGCCCCAGCTCGGCGGACTCGGCCGCTTCCGCGTGAGCGACAGCAAGGTGAGCGGCTGACCAAGGATTCGTCCGCAAACTTCATTTTCAGCTTCGCCTCACCGTCGAAGGCATCGCCGTGATCATCGACCTCAATTACTCCGGAGACTCGATGACCCAGATCGCCGTTTCCAAACGCTGGGTGGAATTCACCAACCTGCTAGAAAGGATCGGAGATGTGCCATCCCCTTTGGCACTCGGTGCTTTTCCCAGCGTCTGAAACCGTTAGGCGCGAAGCCATGATACGGACGAATAAACGACCGTTGGCCGGTCAGGCGGCGAGTTTGACCGCTACGGTCTGGACACCGTTTGCGTCTGGCATGCCGGGTGTCTGCACCGCTCCGGTGTCCTTGGTGCCAGGAACACCGAAAACGCGACCTTTCGAGAACAAGCGGGATGTGATCTGCTCCTCCCTGGGATGTCAAAAAGGAATCTTCTTACGGCCTATTCCAACAGGCCACCGTGATGGCTGCAAGCGGTGAGATTTTTTCATGGTTCGCTCAGGCGTGCTGCCTATTGAATCCGGATGAGCTCGGGCGTTTCGGTGGCGGCCTCGATCTTGCGGATCGCCTCGCGGATGACCTCGGCTTTCTGGAGGCTCAAGTTTTCCGGGAAATCCTTTTCACCTTTGGAGATTGCATCGGCAAAGCGTTGGAGTTGAGGAATCATCGGTTTGGCGCGGGTGCCGTAGCTGCAAAGAATATCCATCAGAACCACGATGCGCTTCTGGCTGCCCCAGAGGTTCTGGGTGCGCGCGTAGTCCACGCAGGCTTGAATTCCTTCCTCGATGCGATGCCGGGTCAATACTTGCAGGCCCTCGATGCGCACTCCGTCGGCGAACATTTCACCGCTCGGAGCCGGCTCGACCACCGCCTGATAGATACTGGGAAGCAGCGGCTCGATCTCCTGATAGGAAAGCTTCCGATAGACCGAGGAAATGACGCCGCGGGCGCGACCGTCGTCGTTTTTTAGGCCGGCGCGCACCGCTTGATAGAGCAATTCGCGATCCACTCCATCGAGCGAATTCTTGAGCATCTGTCCGAAGATGGCGGAGCTGATGAAGCGTTGTTCCATGCCGCGGGGATCTTCCGGAGTCGGGCCCTCGGTGATTTTTTCGAGAAGCTCGGGCAGGGCGGGCATCGCCGTCCTACCGATGGCGGCCAGTGCCTCGGTGGCGCTGATTCGCAGCCAGTAATCCTTGTCCTGAAGAGCGGCCCGGAGCGCGGTTACCGCAGGCGAGGATTTGCCCTTGAGAAGTGCGATGGCCCGGCAGGCACCGAGGCGGGTGTGGAGATCCTTCGATTCCAACAGCTTCACCAAGGCATCCACCGACGCGTCCTTGCGCCGGGTGATCGCGATCCCGGCACGCTCCCTCACCACCGGCGACCAATGGGAAAGCCGCTCGAAAAGTTCATCTCCGCTCAGTTTGTCATAAGCGCTGTTGCGGTCCTTGTTCGACCACCCCCGGCCGTCGAGGACGATCTGTTTCGCCTCCGCGGCATCGAGTTGAGGGACCTTGCCGTCCCGCTTGCCCGTCAGCGAGATTTGTTTGAGCGGCATGGCATAGGCGAGGAGATAGGCGCCGGTGGCATCCCAGTTAGGAGTGCTGTCACCTTTCATCTCGGGAGGTCCTTGATGGCGGAAACTTCCATCCCAGCCACGTGCGAGGTCGAAGTACCACGCGCCGAACTCATGCATCCAAGCGCCGGTCGCCTGCGGCCCGGCTTGCGCCACGCCGGGCATCGCCCAGGTCATGTTCCAGAAATTTCCCGTATGGCCGCAATCACGCTCCGCGCCATGGGAAGCAAGGCTCATGCGCGCGAAGTATCCGGCGGCTTTGGGTTCATCGAGCAGGTTGAACAAGACGGCTGCCATGCCGTTTTTGCCATTGTCATCATGACTTTCAATCCACGGGGCATGGTCGCCGTAAGGGATCGATCCTTTGCCCTCATAAAACCGCAGCAGCTTCGCGCTGCGTTCGACGGCGAGATCAATGGCCGGATCCTTGACCCCTGCGGTGCTTGCCAGCACGAGGGAAATCGTCAATGGCACCCCCGGCGCGTTCATCATTCCGTAGCCGGGAAGTCGTCCGTCGGGCAGGGCGAACTTATGGCCCCAGGAACCGACGTTGCTCTGACCCTTGGCAGCCTCCATCGCGAGCCTGCGCAAACCCGGCATCACCGACTCATCGCCGGTAGCCGATTTATATTCCGCCAGCAGCGCGATGACGTAGCCGTAATACCAAGTCTGCATGGCTCCGGCCGAGAAATCCGCCGCCCACTGAGTTTCCTTTTTCACCAACGGCAGATACTTGGAATTCCCACTGGCCAACAACGCCAGCGCGTTGAGTGAGCGTGTGATCGGATTCTGGCTCTTGGGGTAGTCCGCGGTCTCCATCCGATTTGCCAGGGCCTCGCAGCCCGACTCGAGAATACGCTTTGACTTCGGGCAATCATACGGCGCGGTGGCGCTGTAGTCACCGAGCACCGGGAGTTTCACCACTACATCCTTGGTCTTGCCAGCGCGCCAGCGGGTGATCTTCAAGTCCCCTGCCCCGGCATCCGATTCTGCTAGAGTCAGGGCTTTGCCAAACTCCGTGCGCGGGTCGCAGGAAAACGGCTTTCCAGCGACTCCGAGAATCACGTCGCCTTTTTGCAGGATGCCATCGGCTGGCGAGCCTTTGGCGGCTTCGGTGACGGCGATCTGCCGGGCGTCGATGGTGGTGAGTTTATCACTGAACATCCACCCGCGGGCACCGGTGGTGCCAAGAGTCCAGGTATGATTCGCTCCCTCCGGAACGGACTCGCCCTTCGTGAGGTCGGGATTTTTGAATTCGATCTTCGGCTTGGCGGCGGAGGCGGGACCCGTGAAGATGATGGCGGCCAGAACGGCGGAGAAATGGGAATATCGCATGGATGGGATGGCGTGAAGTCAGTATAACGAGATTTACAGGGGAATCTTACTACAATCCGCTCGCGACGCGCACCTGCACGAACCGCTTCGGCGTGGTGAGCAGGCTCGGACTATGGGTGACCGCCACGATCTGGACACCGCTCGGGTCTGCGGTGCCGGTGGTGTTTTAGAAGCAAAGGTTCGCCCCGGCGGCTATCGAGAAGTTTCCGGCGTAGGTGCCGCTGCTGTTGCCCGTGATGACATAGCCTGCGGCCAGACTGCATGCGTAGGCGACAAACAAAGGGGAACGGAACGAGTGGATTGTGGACATGATTTAATGCCGAGCATCAAAGCCATCTATCACGGCAACTCCCGAATCCGCAGTCTGCGGAAATGGATGGGCGAGCCTTCGCTTTCCAGGCAGATGTAGCCGTCGGCGGGGTCGCAGGCGGTGCCTCCGGAGACTTCCTCGCCATTCACCCAGAGACGCACTTCGCCGTTGATCGCGCGGATATAGTAGTGGTTCCACTCGCCATGTCCTTTGGTGAGAAGTTTGCGGGGGAAGCTGCGCTCGCCATTCGGCGATAGCGTGCCGGCCATGATGCCACTGGGCAGGATCAAAATCCCGGCACCGGTGAGCGATGACTGCTTGAGAAAGGAACGTCGGTTGAGTGGGTTCGGATGGTTTTCCATGGCTTGAGGAGCTACTGACACAGGGACGCACCCGGCGTTATCAGAAAAATTCAGAGGAAAAGGATCCACCGAATCGCCGCTTGAGTTTTGACGGGCGGGCAGACAGCTTTTCCCCGCTCCATGAAATTCCACGCCCCGCTCGTCGCATTTTCCCTCGTCGCCAGTCTCTCCGCCGCCGAGGTGCCCAAGGTCTTCGCCGGGCTTTTCGAACAGGACGTCCCAGTGAAAGGCCAGATCGGCGTGGTCATGCCGCCTCCGGAAATCGAAAAATACGTCGCCAAGGTCGAGGCCTCCGCGCGTAAGGACCCAAAGTGGTTCCGGGAGTTTTCCGGCCAGGCCAAATCCGGCGCGCCGCTCCCCTACGACGAGCGGCTCGGCCTCACCAAGGCGGAATACGACGAGTATCTCGCCCTCTGGGAGAAGCGCGAATTCAGGCCGATGGAGCAAGTCATGCTCCTGCTCCGCCAGAGCTCCGGCGACACCTGGTGCATCACCTCTACCGGCGCGGCCAGCGTGTTTTCCACGCTGCGCTACACTGCGAAGACCGATCTGTTCCGCTCCCCGAACGGCGAGATGAAGCGGCTCGATGACATCAAGGCGGACTCGTCGAGCATCCTCGGCGCATGGAGCGGCTTCGAATGGAAATTCGAGGAGGAAACCGGTCTCGGCAAGATCAAGGAAAACTTCGCGCTCGGCCGTCTCGCAGATCAAAAATACGGCCTCATCGTCTATCGCGCCCAGGAACTCTCCACCGAGGGCACTCGCCTGCTCGACAAGAGCCTGATCGTCCGCTTCTCCCTCGGCAAAGCCAGCCAGGCCAAGGAAACCGCACCCGGGGCCAAACCGCCAGCGGCCAAGCCCGCCACAAAGGCGAAATCCAAAAAGTAAGCGATGGATCCCGATGCCCCGATAGGCGCGAAACGCCGGGGCTTCCGCCGCTGGCGCTGGCTAATTTCATGTCTGTTGGGATTACCCGTCGGCATCGTTCTGCTAGGAAATCTTGCAGTTTCCACCCCATGGGCCTGCCGCTGGATCGCCTCGAAAATCGAGCGCCGCACCGGCATGGAAACCCGCGTCGGAGGCGCTTCGTGGTCGCCTTGGAATGGCGCGGCCATCGATGCCGTGGAACTGCTCCAGCCCGCTCCGCTGCGCGCCGCGCTCAAGGAACCGCTTGTCCGGATCGACTCGCTGCGGGTCACCCCGGTGTGGAAAGCCTGGTTGCGAGGGCGGCTCGAAGTCCGCTCGATCGAGCTTGATCACCCGCGTTTCGTGCTGCCCTTGGAACTGGTTTCACACATCACACGCACAGCGCCACCCGCCCAGCAACCACCCGCACCACCCGCACCACCTGTCCCGACCGCCACCCCGCCACCCGCGCCGGTCCAGCCAGGCCCGCCCGCGCCGACTCCGCCGCCTGCGGTTTCCCCGCCAACACTACCGACTCCACCGTCACAACCGACGGGCTGGCTGCGCTTGAAAAACGCTTCCTTCGCCGTGATCCATGCCGGCACGCAACGCACCTTGATAGAGATTTCGGAAATCACCGGCTCCATCCCGATCGCCGGAGATCCCGCCCAAGCCGACCTGAAAATCGACACGGTTTCCGCCTTCGGCAAGGAGCTCGCCACCCACCTCACCGCGTCGCTGGATTGGAAATATCCCCTGCTCGCCATGAAGCCTCTCGAAACCGAGATCGGTGGCTACAAATGCGTGCTAGCAGGCAGAATCGCCGGCTTCAGCGGCCTGCCGATCCAGATCGAAGCCCAGCTCCCGCGACAGGCGCTCGCCGCGTTCCCCCTACCCTTCAATGGCCAAGCCAGCGCCGAGGCCATCGCCGCCAACGCCCGCTTCCGCGGACTTCTGCTAGCACCCGGCACCTGGCAGGGCGACCTCGTCGCCGAGTCCGTCGCCCCTTCTATCCGCGTCGCCGCCCGTCAGACCAAGTTCGACCGCGGCAGCGCCGTCACCGTCCTCCGCGGCGGCGTGATTTCCTGCGTCGATGCGCGCTTGATCAGCGACGAGCTATCCCTGCTAGGAAACGCCACGCTCCTCGCCGACGGACGCGCCGCCGGAGCTACCCGCCTCGTCGCCGCCCCGGAATCCGCCGCAGCCATCGCCAGCGGGATCTTCCCCATCCTAACCGCCCCATCGCTCACGCCGCTCTCCACCCCGCAGCGCGCGGCCTTTGATCTGGAAGCCTTCGGCAACATCAGCCAGCTTTTCATCCGTCTGGGCAAGGACGGCCCGATCGTGAACCTGAAAAATTAAGCCACGCCACTCATGAGAATCATCGCCGGAAAAGCCGGGCGCATCGCCATCAAAGTCCCCTCCGCCGTCGCCCGGCCCACCACCGACTTCGTCCGCCAGGCGCTGTTCTCCATCCTCGGCGAGCGGGTGGAAAACGCCCGCGTGCTCGACCTCTTCGCCGGCTCCGGCGCGCTCGGACTCGAAGCCCTCAGCCGCGGTGCCACCGCCTGCACCTTCGTCGATGAACACCGCCAAGCCGTGAACGTCATCCAGGAAAATCTAGCAAAAGCCCGCCTCGATGGCGGCCACGCCGTAAAATCCGAGGTCGCCGCCTTCCTCAAGCGCGACGCCGCCACCTACGATCTCATCTTCGCCGATCCACCGTATTGGAAATACCACGGCGACAAGGACCACGTCACCGACCTCCTCAAAAGCCGCCTGCTCACGCCCCGCCTCGCCCCCGGCGGCTGGCTGATCGCAGAAATTTCCTCCAACCAGAAATCGCCGGAAGCGGATGATTTCACCCTCGTCGAACGCCGCGAATACGGCAGTAGCGCGATCCTTCTCTATCAAAGTAGTCCAGGACTTCAGTCCGATCTTCAATCCGGAAGAACAGACTGAAGTCCTAGACTACGCTCTCAAAGCCACACCGCGATGCGATTCCTAACCGCCCTCACCCTCTACCGGCTGCTCCTGCCGCTGCTCTTCATCGCGGCGTTTCCCGGCTGGCTGGTGAAAATGCTGCGGCGCGGCGGCTTCGGCACCCGGCTTGGCGAACGCGCGGCGATTTACTCCACGCCGCTGGAACACGAGCCCTGCGGCGCGGTCCACTTCCATGCCGTCAGTGTCGGCGAGTCGATGCTCGCGCTCAAGCTCATCCGCGAGTGGCTCCTCCGCGAACCTAGCCGCCGCTTCGTACTCGCCACCGGCACCGCCACCGGTCACGCGGTCGCCACCGCCGCTAACATTCCCGGCCTGCGCGTCACCTATTCGCCGCTGGATTTCCCATCGATGGTCCGCCGCTATCTGAATCGCTTCGAGCCCTCCCAGATCGTCCTGATCGAAGCCGAGATCTGGCCACACCTGTTGCTAACATGCAAACGCCGGAACATCCCCGTCCGCCTCGTCAACGCCCGCATGTCGCCGCGCTCGGCACGCCGCGTCCAGCGCTTCGCCGCCTGGCTGGGACCGCCCTATCAAATGCTCGACACCGTCGCCATCCAGGAAGCCGAGGACGCCGCGATCTGGGAAGCGCTCGGCGTCGCCCGGGAGAAAATCCACCACACCGGCAGTCTTAAATTCGACCCCGCCAGCGGCGCGCGTCCGAAGCGGCGCACGGAATTCCAGGCGATGCTCGATGCCTTCGGGAAAGGCCGTCCCGTCGTGCTGGCGGCCAGCACGCATGCCGGTGAGGACGCGTTCATCGCCGCCGCCATCCGTGAGGCGAATCCGGAGGCACTCGCCGTGATCGTCCCCCGCCATGCCGAGCGGAGATCTGAGGTGACGGCGGATTTGGAGAGGGCGGGATTCCTGGTGAAACTCAGATCTTCAGAACTCACGGCGACCGGTGATCGCCGCCACGTTTTCGTCATCGACTCCACCGGCGAGCTCGGCGACTGGACCGCGCATGCCGACGTGGTCATCATCGGAAAAAGTTTTCTGTCCACCGGCGGACAGAATCCCTGCGAGGCCATCCTCGCGGAAAAACCGGTCATCTTCGGGCCGCACATGGAAAACTTCCAACCGCTCGCCCGCCGCCTCATCGCCAGCGACGGCTGCATTTCCGCCAGTGATCCGGACGAACTCGCACGCGCCATCGCCGCCGCGCTCGATCCGCAAAAAGCACGCGTGATGACGCACAACGCGTCCGCCTTGCTAGCCCCTCACGAGGGTGCCACGCAGCGGATTCTGGCGCTTTTGATTACCTGAAACACCCCGATATTTTGATGCAAGCGGGGTTTGTCATTTGAAAATTCCTCCCTAGACTCCGCGCCGTGAGCGATTCTGAAAACGACCCATTGAACAGCCTTCTATCGAGTTTTGCCCTCGGACCCGCGTGGGCGCGTGCTGCCGGCGACAGCAAGCCCGAGCGCAAACCCAAGACATTTTCCGAAGACCGTCCGCCGCGTCGCGATGACCGCGGACCACGCAGCGGTGGCTCGCGCGATGGCGGCGAACGCCGACCATTTCAAGGCCGTGACCAAGGAGACCGCCGCGACGCACCTCCCCGGATTGAGGAAGCACGCCCGGAAGAAGGAATACGCGTGACCATCGCGCCCGATCCGCAAGCCGTGCACCTCATCGGCAAGGAAGTCCATCAGGTCGCCCGCGTCTATCCGCTCTTTGATGTCGCAAAAATTCTGCTCGCGGAAAAAAACCGCTGCCGGGCGGTTTTCGAAGCCCCCGAACCCCACGCCCCGCTCGTCCGCGGCAAGCTGGAGGAATCCGTTTTCCTCAACCGCGAGGAAGCGAGCCGCCACCTTTGGAACTCCGAGTTCCGGAACGAACTGATCGAGGAGGAAACCATCGAGGTCGAGCCTCCGACCGGAAATTTCCAGGCCATCGCCCGCTGCGGCATCTCCGGCGAATGGTTGGGCCCGGTCAATTTCCACTCCTATCAGACGAACCTGCGCCGTCTGCACCGCGAGCGGTTCGCCCGGATGCCGTTCGAGGTTTACGCGTCCAAGGTCCGCACCGAGCGCGGCGAGGAAGCCGTCAACGCGTGGCTGGAAACGATGAAGCAAAAGACTCGCTGGCGGATCAAGGGCGAGGGCGACGAAGCCTGGATCGACGACCGCGCCGAAGCCGAGCGCGCCTTGGGTGCCCGCTGTTTCGACAAGGCCTTCGAGGAAGTCCGCACCGCCGACGTCTCCGGAGCCATCCTAGCCAAGAACCTCTCCCCTTCGCTACTGATGTCGCTGAAAATCGCGGGCACCCACGCCCGCAACCATCCCGCGATTTTGATTCCGGCGGTGTGCAGCGCCATCGAGACCGAGCACCTTCCCGTTTTCAAACGCCAGGGCAAACTCCACACCGGTCCCGCCCGTCCGCACCCGCTGCCGCTCAACCAGCTCCTCGCCGAGCGCCCCGCCCAGATGGTCGCTTGGATCCGCGAGAACAAGCCCGCGAAACTCGAAGGGCTCTGGAAATCCGTCTTACCCGAAGGCAGCACCGCCCCGCCCGCCGAATACGCGGCCGACCTTTTCTGGCTGCTCCATCAGGGCCACATTCTGCTCTACACCGACGACACGCTCGCCGTCCAAGAAGCCCGCGAAGCAACTGCCACCGAAACCGGTGACGAACCGAAAAAAGCCAAGAAGAAGAAAAAAAAGTCCAAGACAGCGAAACCAGCCGGTGAAGCCACCGCAGCGGAGGAATCTCCCGAAACCGAATCCGCTGTCGCAAGCCCGGAAATCGCCGTGGAAGCGCCGACGGAAAATCTAGCAGAATCTTCCGAGCCTGCCGTCGCTGAAATCCCCGATGTCGAGGCGGTCCCAGTCGCGGAACCCGCACCCGAGCAGGAATTCCCGGTCGCAGCCGCCGCCGAAGAACCGGTTTCTGCGGAGGCAGAAGAGGAGCACCCCTACCCTTTCATCGATTAAATTCGGCGAATTCAAATTTCATCGAGGTTTCTACCTTCCAAGGGTTGACGTCGTCCTTCCCCTATGGTTCAAACCTCCCGACCTGCTTCACGGAACGGTGGCTGAGTGGTCGAAAGCACTCCCTTGCTAAGGGAACGTACGGGTAACCGTACCGAGGGTTCAAATCCCTCCCGTTCCGCCATCTTGTTGACCGTGAGTAGGTTGTGCGTTTTTCGTTGATTTCATGGGCGTTCTTGCGTTTGTGTTTTTTCCCGTCCTCGCACTGTTTCGTGCCATTCGCGGGCTGTTTGTGTGGAATCCGTGTGGAATTTCGAGAAATTCTGTCGCGAATCCCAGTTGGATTTGAACCCCGACAGAATCATGGCATTACCCGGAATCCGGGAGTCGGCATGTCTGATCAGGCTCTCGTCCATACGTCACATATCTGCCAGATCGGCGGGGCGGATCAAGGGCGAATTGCCTCGCCGGTCATATCCGTCCAGACTGCCATGGCGTGGACCGTCACTTCTTATTTCCATCCAGTTCACGAGCTAGCTTAGTCCCGTCGTCAAACCATCGTTCTAAATACCTGTAAATTAAAAGAGTCTGATTCTGGATTGCTTCCCTGAACACAATCTCCGATTTAGTTCTGCAATACAATAATGGATGGGCCGACCATCCCCTTCCGCCAAAGTTGTCAATTTTGAGATGCTCAACGACATCTTCGCTGACCTCGTCAACGCAATAAACAATAATTAGTATGAAGCGACACAAAATACGCGGGAATTTCTTAGACCGATTATTTTTCAAAAGGCTCAACAATTCTCTAATGTCATTAGAAATTTGTTTTGAATTGAGCGATTTTCCATCAAGAATAAATGTTCCTGCGTATGTATAAGACAACGCCTTCCACCCTTCTTCGTATTTGGCGCTATGCAGCAGTGGAGAAAGATCAAC
>CAMDLP010000025.1 GCA_945901795.1 Akkermansia muciniphila
CAGAAAATAATATCAGGGATGGAGTCCATGAGGGTGGCGGCGGCAGTCAGCTGTTTTGCCGAAGGCTTTGCGGTTACTCCATTATTTTGAGCCTGGACGCTGGTGGTCAGGGAGAGACTCGCTGCGGCGAGCATTAATCTCGTGATCCAAACGGAGGTTTTATGTTTCATAATTATAATTTGGCGGCTTTCTGTTATTTACCCGTTTCTGAGCACTAAACGGTTTCCGGGTCTGTGAGGTTGGTTTGCTCCCATCGCGGGCTGACGTGGATGTCAATGGTCTTCAGCACCCCCGGCCCGAGATTCACAAATTTGTGCGGCACATTTGCCGGTCCGAAGACGACATCGCCTTCCTTTGCCTCAATTTTACGGTCCCCGACGGTGAACTGTGCACGGCCAGCCTGCAAAATGAAGATCTCGTCGTAGGTATGCACATGCCACTTTGGTCCTTTGCCAACCTCTTCGGTGGAATAGAAAAGCACGGTGACGCCCGTGCCAAAACTTTCCCCATCTACGACACCGTTCCACAGGTGGGCGGGGGCCGGCCAATAGACGCGGCTGTCGCTGGACCAATCGGCGCGTGATACAAGGGAATTTTCCATAGGTTTATTTTTGTTGAGAGTGCGGTTTGAACGGTGTGGCGCGCTGAATGAGCTGGTTCGACGGTAGGCTGGCATCGCGCACTTTGGCGGCGCTCTCGCGACCCGCCACCGGCAGCCGGCTCGCATCCAGCAGACCCAACTGAACCAGCACGGAGGCTTGATCCCAATAGATGTGCTCGTGCGAAACCTTGGCTGCTAGGAGTTTGCTGCTAGGAGTTTGCTTTTGGGGTGATGGCCGTTGAAAGAGCCATTGGCCGGACCGGAGGGCGGGAGAAAGGGGGGTGGGGTGGGGGGGGTGGGGGAGAGGGGGCGGAGCCGGTGGTTCAGTGCCTCGGTGGGCGGTGTTTTGGTGAGAAAACCTCCGGAGTTGGCCGGTAAATGGCTGACTCGGGAGATTTCACGGCGATTGTCATTGGCCGCGAGCGTAGCTTTCCTAGCCGCGTTGCCAAGATTTCTTTTGGCGGCTGTTTTTCGGCGAGTCTGCCCGGATCTTCAGGTGTATTCGAGAACCAGGATGCGGCCGTCGTCCAAATAGATTTCGGATGCCTGCCATGTTTGACTTACTTCTTCGCCACCTTCTTCGCCAAGGCTACGAACGGCATTCTTCGCTTCCATTAGCTCTCCGAAGGCCTGCCATTCGAAGCTTCCGGCACGGAAGCGAAGAATGGCGGCGATGAAGTCGGGGGGCTTTGAAGATCTCGAAGTTGCGCTTGGTGGTGTGGTGTCGCTTGGAGCGGTAGGGGGAGTAGATTACTAGTTTTCAGTGTTCAGTGTTCAGGAAGAAGCCACGGGCTTGGGTTGGAAAACAAGGAGCGAGATGCTCCTTGGACGGTCTGGAGCAAGATGCTCCAGCCACAGCGTTTGCGCCCGGCGCTGTCGTGGGCGGCGACGGTTTTTTCGCCGCCGTCGTGGATGTGGAAGCCGGAGTGTTTCCAAGAGAGCAGGTTGGCGAGTTTGCCGGGGCTGATGAGTTTGGCTTCGCGCAGGGCGTGGAGGAAGCGATGGCGAAAGAGTTCGATGGCGGGGGTGCGAGGTCTTCGGCGGGCATGCAGTGGAAAGTGGGCGCGATCACCCGCCACTCCCTAACGAGGAATGACAGTGTCATGGGTGGAGCTGTGGCATTTTGGCAAGCTCTTTGGCCTTGAAACACGTCGCCTACAATTCCGCCAACTCGACCTGCCCCAGCGAGAGCGCCGCGAGATCCTCGACCTCCGCGATCGATGACACCTGGCAGAGCTTCTGCCGCAGTTCCTTGGCTCCGGGAAATCCCTTGCAATAAGCCATCAACCGCGAGCGCATCGCCGTGAGCGTCTGCCTTTCATCGCCATTCCGGCGGCTTTCCACCGCCAGCCTGCAATGGCGCAAAACTAACTCCCAGCGCTCCTCGACCAGCACTTCCGGCAGCAGCTTGCCGGTTTCCAGAAAATGTTTCGCCTCGCGGAAAACCCAGGGGTTCTGCATCGCCGCGCGGCCGATCATCACGCCGGAGACCGCGGTTTCGTCCCGCCGCCGGAGCACGTCCGCGCCGCAGGTGATGTCGCCGTTGCCGATGACCGGGATTTTCACCGCCCGCGCCACCGCGTCGATCACCTCCCAGTTCGCCTCGCCGCCGTAGCCTTGTGAGCGCGTCCGCCCGTGCACGGCGATGGCCTGCATCCCGCAGTCTTCGAGAATTTTCGCCACTTCCACCGCGTTGATAGAAGTCTCGTCCCAGCCGATCCGCATCTTCGCGGTCACCGGCACCTGGTCGCCCACCGCCTTCGCCACTCCGGAAGCGACCGCCGCCAAGATCGGGCAATCCTTGAGCAGCGACGAGCCGCCGTTGCGCGCGACCACCTTGTTCACCGGGCAGCCAAAGTTGATATCGATGAAATCCGGCTCCTTCCAAGTGATAATCTTCTTCGCCGCCTCGCCCATCCGCTCGCCGTCCGCGCCGAACAACTGCACGCCCACCGGCCGTTGCTCGTCGGTAAATTCCGTGTATTTCCGAGTCCGCTCGTCCGCCTGCATGATGCCCTCCGCCGAGACGAACTCGGTGACCATCACATCCGCGCCGAGCTCCTTGCAGATCTGGCGGAAAATCACATCCGTCACCCCCGCCATCGGCGCGAGATAGAGCGGAAAGGAGTTGTCAGAAAACCACGGGAGCACGCGCGATCCTAAGACTCGCCCGTCCCGCAAGTCAACGTGTCCCGACTGTCTCAGTCGGGAGAGCAAATCCGCTCTTCCCTGCGTCCTCAAAACCCGCAAACTTCGCCGCATGAAAGTCGCGGACACCGGCAGCGCCCTGAGAGAAATTTTGAAAAACTCTTCCGCTCCCCGCGTGCTCGTGCCCACCATGGGGGCCTTCCACCCCGGTCACTTGTCGTTGATGCATCGGGCCCGGGAAATTGCCGGGCCGGGCGGCAGCGTGGTCGTTTCCATCTTCGTCAATCCCATCCAGTTCGACCGCGCCGCCGACCTCGCCGCCTACCCGCGGCCGATGGCCCGCGACCTCGCCGCCTGCGAAATCGCCGGAGTCGATGTGGTTTTCGCGCCGACGGCCGAGTCGATGTATTTCCCCGACCGCTCCGTCACCATCACCGAGAACCTGCTCTCCCGCGGCCTCTGCGGCGCGGCGAGGCCCGGTCATTTCGATGGCGTCTGCACCGTCGTTCTGAAACTCTTCCTGCTAACCGGCTGCGCCGCCGCGGTCTTCGGCAAAAAGGATTTCCAACAGCTTGCCGTCGTCCGCCGGATGGTCCGCGACCTCAATGTGCCGGTGGAAATCGTCGCCTGCCCAACCGTCCGCGAGGCCGACGGACTTGCGATGTCGTCGCGCAACACCCGCCTCACGCCGGTCCAGCGCGCAGACGCGCCGCGCATCCGGCGGGCGTTGTTAGCCGCCGCCGCGCTCGACACCCCGGCGGAAATCATCGCCTCCGCCCGCGCCGCCATCGACACCTCGCCGCTCGCCCGCATCGACTACCTCGCCCTGGTCGATGCGGAAACGCTGCAACCCGTCGCTGAAATCCACCGCCCCGCGATCCTCGCCACCGCGGTCTTCTACGGTGAGGTGCGGCTCATCGATCACGTGACGATTCCAGCAGGCCAGCCCCCAAGGAAGGGCGATATCGGATCGCCCCTTCCCCTTGGCTCCTGAAAATTTCCGCTCCCCGCAGGATACAGCTTGGACGCGCGGCCAAGTTTGTCCATCTTCCGCCCCGCCATGTCATTTCCCGGTACTTACACCGCTCTCATCACTCCTTTTCGCAACGGCGAAATCGACGTTCCCGCCTTCCAATCCCTGATCGAACGGCAAATCGCCGCCGGGATCGACGGCATCGTGCCCGTCGGCACCACCGGGGAATCCCCCACGCTCGACACGGATGAACACATCGAGGTGATCCGCCTCGCGGTGGAGTTCGCCGCCGGCCGCTGCCAGGTCGTCGCCGGCACCGGGGCCAACGCCACCGCCGAAGCCATCGAGCTGACCGAAGCCGCCGAAGCCGTCGGCGCGACCGGCTCGCTGCAGGTCTGCCCCTATTATAACAAGCCTTCGCAGGAAGGACTTTACCTTCATTTCAAAGCCATCGCCGAGTCCACCAACCTGCCGATCATGCTCTACAGCGTGCCCGGCCGCTCCTCCATCGAGATCGCTCCGGAAACCGCCGCGCGCCTTGCTGCGGATTGCCCGACCATCGTCGCCATCAAGGAAGCCGGCGGCTCGGTGGACCGCATTAACCAGCTCGTGCAAGCGCTGCCCGCCGACTTCGGCATCCTCTGCGGTGACGATCCGCTGATGCTGCCCTTCGTTTCCTGCGGCGCCACCGGACTGGTTTCCGTCGCGTCTAACCTCATTCCGGAAATCATCGTCCAGCTCGTCAAAGCCTGCCTCAGCGGAAAATTCCCCGAAGCACTCGCCCTGCAAAAGCAATACTACCCGCTGATGCGCGGCCTCATGTCGCTCGACGTCAACCCGGTGCCGGTCAAGACCGCCGTCGCCCTCCAAGGCCACTGCCTGCCAGACCTGCGCCTCCCGCTCGCACCCCTGAGCGACACGAACACCGCCAGCCTCACCGCACTTCTCAAGTCCTACAATCTTCTCTGATCACTGCCATGCCATCACCCAAACTCTTCGCCCCCGGTCCCGTCGATGTTTCGAAGGAAACCTTCGCCGCCATGTCGCAAACCATGATCGGCCACCGCGGCAAGGATTTCGAGGAGCTCTACGCCTCGACCCAGCCCGGCCTTCAGGAAATCTTCGGCACCGCCCGTCCCGTGTTTCTCTCCACCTCGTCCGCCTGGGGCGTGATGGAAGGCGCGCTGCGCAACCTCGCCAAAAAGAAAGTGCTCTGCCTCTGCTGCGGCGCGTTCTCCGACAAATGGCTCGATGTCGCCAAGAAATGCGGCTTCGAAGCCGAGGCTGTGCAAGTCGAATGGGGCCAAGCGATCGATCCCGACGCCGTCCGCGCCAAACTCGCGGAAGGCGGATTCGACACCGTTACCTTCATCCACTCGGAAACCTCCACCGGCGTGCTCAACGACCTTGAAGGCATTTGCAAAGTCGTGAAATCCTTCCCGAACACCATGCTCATCGTGGACAGCGTTTCCTCGCTATCCACCATACCCGTGGATATGGACGCGAACCAGATCGACGTCATGTTAGCCGGCGTCCAGAAGGCGCTCGCGCTGCCTCCCGGCCTCGCCGTGTTCGCCGTTTCCGAAGTCGGCATGGAACGCGCCAAGGGCAATCCTAACCGCGGTTACTATTTCGACTTCGTCGAGTTCGCCAAGAACGCCGCGGTCAACAACACGCCTTCCACTCCGGCTATTTCAATCATCTACGGACTGCAATTCATGCTCGGTGAAATCGCCAAGGAAGGCTTCGCCGCCCGCCAGGCGCGCCATGCCAAGACCAACGCGATGATCTCCGCTTGGGGCGCCAGACACGGCTTCGAGCTCTTCGCCCCGGAAGGCCGCCGCTCGTTCGCGCTCACCTGCTTCAAGACGCCGGAAGGCTTCGATCTATCCGGCTTCATCAAGAACCTGAAGACCAAGCACAACTTCCTGATCAACGGCGGCTACGGAAAGATCAAGGGCACCACCTTCCGCATCTCCAACATGGGCAACGAAACCGAAGCGACGATGCAGGAACTCATCGACGCGATGGACGACGTCCTCGGTTGAGCTGCGCTTGTCGAACTTCGCGCTGGCCGGATGCCAGACACTTCCATGTCCAATTTGAAGCAAAGTGAAAACGATTGAAGATTGCTTCGGCCATGCGGTGCGTCTGACCGACGAGCGGTTGCAGCACATCTTAGAGCACCCGGAAATGCGGGAAATGAGCTCTGAGATCGAGCGGGTGCTGCGCCAACCGCAAGTGGTCCGCCGTTCGCGCTCGGACAATTGTGGGTGGCAAATGGCTTTGCGTCGTTGTAAAATACCCGCAAGATGATGCGTTCGTAGTTACGGCGTATCTGACCGACAAACCAAAAACCGGGGAAGATTTATGGCCGATAAATTAAAAGTATGGTTCGACGCAGAAGCGGATTTCCTCGAAGTCCGCTTCTCGGATGTTGCCGGTTACGAGAAGGAGACCAACCACGATGCGGTGATGGAGCGCGTGGACGCGCAGGGTAATGTCATCGGTTTCAGCATCCTGGGAGTGAGCCGGTTCAGTAAGGAAAAGCCTTTGGATACGGAATTGGTCACGGCGTGATTATTTTACCGCCGGGCGCTTGATGATGATCATGAACAGACTGCCGAAACCTCTCGCGTGCATCGCAGTCACGATTCTTGGCATCGGCACCGCCCTTGCGGCTACCGATTTGTGGGACTTGCCGCCCCTGCGCTACTCGGAGGCAAACTCTAACGATCCGATTGCAAGGCTCGCCGCGGAACTGGCGAAGGGGGAAAGGAAAGTCGATGGCACCACGCCGTTGGAGAAACTCCGCTTCGTGTTGAAGCTGCTCGAAATCCCCGAGGAATCCCAAATCCTCGTGTTTTCGAAAACCAGCAAACAGAACTCGCTGATTCATCCGGGCAATCCGCGCTGCCTGTTCTTCAACGAGAATTCCTACGTCGGTTACGTCCCCGGCGGCGACATCGAGGTGATCACCCACGATCCTCTGCTCGGTTCCGTTTATTACCTCATCGGCACCGGCGACCATCCACACGCGTTGCAAATCAAGCGCGACAACTCGGACTGCCTGTCGTGTCACGGCACGGCGCGCACGGAATCGATCCCCGGCGTGCTGGTGCGATCGGTGTTTCCGGATGAGAACGGCCAACCGCTCCTGTCACTGGGCACTTTTCTAACTGATAACTCCAGCCCGCTCCGCGAGCGGTGGGGCGGCTACTACGTGACGGGCCGCAGCTCGCTGCCCCATTTGGGAAACCGCACCTACCAGGAATCCGACGACCGCGAGCTGCCGCAGGAATCCCCGGAATTGATGACGCTCGCCGGCAAGATCGACGTGTCCCGCTATCCCCGCCCGACCAGCGACATCGTTTCCCTGATGCTGCTAGAACACCAGTGCCAGCTTCACAACCAGCTCATCGCCGCCGGCATGAACTACCGCCGCATCCACTGGCTCCAGAAATTGCTCGACCCTGCGGTCGACCCCGACGCGGGCCTGGCCGGAAAGCAAGCCGACGAATCGGCCCGCAAAATCGTGGACCTGCTGCTCTTCGAAAACGAAGCGGACCCCGGTGAAAGCGGCGTCGAAGGCGACCCCGCGTTCCAAGACGCGTTCGCCCGCCGCTTTCCCAAATCCAGCGCCGGCCGCTCGCTCGCGGACTTCCAGTTAGGCACACGGCTTTTCAAACACCGCTGCTCCTACATGATCTACTCGAAGACCTTCGAAGCGCTGCCCGCACGGATCAAATCCGCAGTGATCGGGCGCCTGCACCAAGTCCTCGAAAGCGAGCCGGCCGACGGAAACCATCCCGGCATCAAGGCGAGCGAGCGTCACAAAATCGCCGCGATCCTCCAGGAAACCCTGCCCGCGTGGAGCGCCAAATGACCGGACGGAGTCACCACCTCCCAAGCGCACAGAGCAAGGAAGATGCTACTTGGTGCTAGCCGGAACATAGGTTTCAACACAAAGGTCGTTAGAAGGCTTCGCGTCTTGGCGACCGCCGGATAGATTGACCTTGGATTCGAAGCGTATACTCGCCGCGGCGGGTTGCGAGATCGGCACGCGAAGGGCTTGGACGCCGCCGACGGCGAGCGAGGTGATGTTGGAATTGATCACTCCGCTCGGCGTGGAAATCCGCACCGCGGTGTTGATCAAGGTTTCGGTGCCCCGGTTTTGCACCAGCACCTCGACCTGGCCGTAGGGGTAGCCGGGACTTGCAGGAAGAATCCGCTGCGAGGCTAAGGCCGCATCATAAATACCGGGCGTTTTCCCGTTCAGGACCCGCCCCAAATCAACCATGCCCGCGCCCAACGCGGCATCCGCTCCGGCCGCGCCGCTGTCATTCAGATAGGAAAAAACCACGTCCGCCGCTTGTTGCATCGTGAGCTTTTCATTTCCCGGCCAGCTCTTCACCGCGGCGATCGCGCCTAACACGATCGGAGCGCTGAACGATGTCCCGCTCACTCTCGCCGCCTGGTCCCCGGTCCACGCCGCGTTCAAGCCGTAGCCCGGCGCCGAGATGTCGATCTGGCTGCCGGTGTTGGAGAAATCGAGGTGATTTCCCAAAGCATCCACCGCGCCCACCGCGATCACGCCGTCGTTCGCGGCCGGATAGGAAACCCGGTCGATCCCGTTGTTTCCGGCCGCCGCCACGATCAACGAGCCGGCCGCGCGCGCATACTCGATGGCGTTCCTAACCAGCGCGCTGTCTCCGAAGCTGGCCATCGAGATGTTGATCAGGCGCGCCCCCGCATCGACCGCCGCGACGATGCCTTTTGCCAGCAGGAAACTATCAGACTGCCCGAGGTCGTCGGCGATGCGGATCGAAATGATCTCCGCGCCGGGTGCGACTCCGGGGGTCAACGCGTTCTGCCCGATGATCATCGACGCCACGGCGGTCCCGTGGCCGTTCTGTTTGGAAAGGTCGGCCGGCAGATCGACCAAATTGATCCAGGAAATCTTGCTGCCGAAAGCGGAACTGGAAACCACGCCGGTATCCAAAACCGCGATCCGGACGCCGCTGCCCCAAGTGGAATTGTCACCCGTGATCCCGAGCCAATCGAGCAAGCCGTCCCCGAATGCCACCGCTCCCGCTTGCGCGCTGCCTTGGCCGGGAGCGGGGATATCCACGGGGAAAACGAACGACGCCTCGGCCTCGCCATCCAGCAGCCACGCCAGATCATCGGGGTTAGAAAATCCAATCCGCAGCGCGTTGAGCGCGTCGAGCCTGGCCATCAGTCGGATCTTGCCGCCCGCCCGCTTCAGGAAATTCTCAAGCGCGGCCTGATTCTTAAAAACCACGATCCGCTGCCCCGGCAGCGCGCCGACCTCCGCCGCCGCGTCATCGCGGCGGGACGCCGGAAGCCGCTCGCCGCGACGGAATTTCGGAGCCGGCTCGTCGGCGATGACCATTCGCTTCGGCCCCTCTTCCGATCTCGGAAGCGCCTTCCGCGCTGCTTGGAGTGGGACGGCGGTGCCTGCCAGCCAATAGCCGATCCAACCCGCAAGCGCGACGAATACGACGATGATGGGCCAACGGGAGCGCATGGGGGGACAGTAACTCCGGAAATCGCCGATCAACACGAAAAAACCAATTTTACCGAATGGACCGATGCATTGGGCGGCGCCTGGAGCGCGGACGGTATGGGTGAAGAAGCGGCGATCTCCATTGGCGACACGAGGGAAACTGTCTTGAGCGCCCGCGGAGGGGCGGAACGTGTCCGCCCTAGCGGATGATGAGCCAATGGGTGGTCCTAAGGGCTTTTTCATTGGCGTTCCATCCTCACGGCGAACATGTTTCGCCGCTCCGTGAACTTCTTTGTCCTGCACCCTCATCAAAGATGCCACACAAACTAACCTTGTAATCGTGGAATGGAGATCCATGAATACAAGGATGTTTCCGCGATTGATTCAAGTCAGCACCGAGGATCCGCTCGGCCAATCCCGCCGGAATCCGGCGCATAGCATCCGCCATGGCGCAGGCACCATCCCATAGGCGAAATCACCCGGACAGCCGCGCCGGGCGCTGGTTTCTGGCGATCCTCGGCCTGCTGGTCGCCCTGCTCGGCGGGCTGTTCATCTGGCTGATGGCGCGCAGTTTCCTGCGAGCCCGTGAAATGCGCGCCTGGCCGGAAGTCGCCTGCGTGATCATCATCTCGGAATTGGAGGAACGGCGGCATGATGAAAATTCGCCCGCGGAATTCCGTCTCGATCTGAGTTTCGGCTACGAATGGCAGGGCGTGCCCCACACCGGCGACCATTTGACCCTGCGCGGCAGCCCGTGGTCCTCCAAGCGCGAGCGGGCCGACGAGCGGGCCGCGGAATTTCCGGTCGGTAAAAAGACCACCTGCTGGGTCGATCCCGCGAACCCTGAGTTCGCGGTCTTGAAACCGGATTCGCTCGCTCCGGGTTACTCGATCTGGTTTCCGGCGCTGTTCGTGGTCGGCGGGCTCGGCATCACCTTCCGGGCGTTCAGCGGGCGTAAATGACAGCCCTGCCCAACCCGCGGTGCCCATCGGCAGAATTCTCGATTAACCGGTCCTCACAGCGATCCTGCGGCTAGAAATGCCGTTATAAGGTTTTTATTGCGTCCCACCGTTTTCGTGGATTAACCTCGCGGCCCGGCGTTACGTGGCATGGCAATTTGCTTTGCGCGGAGAATTCCGGACCATTTTTCCAACTTCACACGAGATGAATCCAGACAGAGCCACCCTAAATTTCCTCAACAGTTTTCCAGAGGATGCCAGAAAACGGGGGGAAATGCTCCAAAAAGACGGTGCCGTCACCCAGATTTTCGGAAACCACCTCTTCATCCAAGGCCGCGTCGAGGACGAAACCGGCACTTTCCGCACCAGTCTGCGCCTTCAGGGCAACCGTTGGTTCGGCTCCTGCACCGCCGAGAACGAGCTGATCGCCGGGGCCTGCCAGTATGCCACCATGATGGAGCGCATGCACCGCGGCGAGGATCTGCCGGAGTCGCCCAATGAGTTCGACGACACCCCGGTGCTCGACATCATCGAGGAAAAACTCGGCCGCGAGCTCGATGACAAAGAAGCCGATTTCGTCACCAAAATCGAGAAGCGCTACCGCCGCTACGTGATCGAGGGCGAGCTCCACGACCACGATATGGTCCGGATCACCCCGCGTTGGGAAATCACCACTTACGAGCCGCTCGAACTCTGGCCCATCCCGCCGGGCGATATCCTCGAGTTCTGGAACTACATCGCCTACGCGTTTTACAAAAAGAAACTCCCCTACCCGGAGTTCATGAGCGTGATCACCGATCTCGGTCACGTGCAGAAAAAAATGGCGGACTGGGAGCAGGAGCGCGAAGTCGCCTCTTGGTATGAGCGCATCGAGCACGTCAACGAGCGCCCGCCGCAGGACGCGCCGCTCACCGTCGGTTTCCGTCTGGTCGCCACCATCAACGAGGCCCGCCTCGAGGTGAGAGAGGCCAAAGCCGGCGTCTGGATCCAGCTTCGCGAAAAGAACGACATCGAGAACTACGTCAATCTCCACCACGAGGCCGCCCTGCTGATGGACGCTTCCAGCCAGACGCTGTGGGAGCATTACCTCGCGTTCTATCGGAAATACGGCGACACCACCCTCGACTTCGACCAAGAGGAATCCTGCCGGTTCATGAACCGCGTGTTCCGCCAGCCCGCCCTCAGCGGCTACATCGTTAATCTCGACGAACGCGACTTCAAGGTCTCCGAAGAACCGCTTTCCTGGGTCTGCGAGGACGAACCCTACGATCCGAAGAGCTTCGCCCTCCAGCTCGTCACCGCCTCTGGCGAGAACGTCTCCCACTCCGTCCGCCTCCTGCCCGGCCGCAAGGAGCTCTATCAGTCCGACGAAACCGTCTTCCCCGGCCCGCCACGCTGGCTTGAGGAAACCGACGTGATGCCGCGCTATCTGATTCCGACTCGCGTCATCGACTCGCTCGAAGGCGTCGAATTCCTTCGCAAAATCGGCGCGTCACTGCCCGAATCGCTCAAGAAGCGCGTCATCGATCTGGAGCTCAAGCCGAAGTTCGAGATGAAGCTCATCGCCGGCCTCACCGCCGCCGAGACCGAGCATTTGGTCATCGACGTCACCGCCATCGAGACCAAGGGCCGCCGCACCGAGCGCCTCGTCAAGGAGGGCTGGGAACTCGCCGAGCAACAACCGGTCAAGGGCAAGCAGCTCCTCCGCTTCGCCCGCGAGGATCTCTATCCGGTCCCCGCCATCCTCGACGAAATGGGCCTCAGCTACGACGAAAAGCTGCTCTCCTTCAAATCCCGCATCACCAAACAGTTCCCCGAAAAATTCGCGGAATGGATCAAGGCGATGCCCGAGAACATCGAGCTCGACATCGACCTCCGCCTCAAGTCCATCCTCGCCGATCCCGTCACCGCCGCCGTCCGCTTTGAAGTCGTCGGCCAAGACATCGACTGGTTCGACCTCCGCATCGTCATCGACGTGGAAGGTGCCAATCTATCCAAGGCTCAGATCCGTCAACTCGTCGCCGCCCGCGGTGGCTACGTCCGCATGGACGACGGCACTTGGATGCGCCTCGAAATCAAGCTCGACGCCGACCAGCGCGAAGCGGTCACCCGTCTCGGGCTCGATCCCTTCGACCTCTCCGGCGAGACCCACCGCATGCACGCCCTCCAGCTTTCCGATCCCAAGGCCTCCGAGGTCTTCGATCCGAAAGCTTGGGAACGCATCAAAAACCGCGCCAGCGACATCCAGCTCGAGGTCAACCCCGACCTCCCGGATGGCCTCAACGCCACCCTCCGCCCCTACCAGGTGGACGGCTTCAAGTTCCTCGCCTACCTCTGCGTCAACAACTTCGGCGGCATCCTCGCCGACGACATGGGACTCGGAAAAACCATCCAATCACTCACCTATCTGCTCTGGTTGTTTGAGGAGCACCGCAAGACCGGCGGCATGAAGAAACCTGCGCTCGTCGTCTGTCCCAAGTCCGTGCTCGACGTCTGGTTCTGCGAGGCCGGGAAATTCACCCCGCAACTCAAGGTCAAGATCCTCAAGAACCGCAGCGATATCGATGTGGAGCACATCCAGAACAACATCGACATCCTCGTCCTCAACTACGCCCAGCTCCGGGTCTGCGGCGAGGAACTCAACGGCATCAAGTGGCTCACCACCATCCTTGACGAAGGCCAGCAAATCAAGAACCCCGACTCCAAGGCCGCCAAGTGCGCCCGCGAACTGGACTCCCAAAACCGCCTGGTCCTCACCGGAACGCCCATCGAAAACCGCCTGCTCGACATGTGGTCGCTGATGGCCTTCGCGATGCCCGGCGTGCTCGGCAGCCGCGCGTATTTCAAGAAACGCTTCGACAAGCGCAAGGACCCGCTCAGCCAGAGCCGCCTCGCCTCGCGCCTCCGGCCGTTCCTGCTCCGCCGCACCAAGCTGCAGGTCGCCCAAGACCTTCCGCCACGGACGGAAGAGGAGGTTTACTCGAAGATGGAAGGCATTCAGCTCGAGCTCTACAAAAACGAACTCAAGCGCATCCAGAAAGCCCTGCTCGGACTCGATTCCGACGAGGCGGTGAAGAAAAACTCCTTCGCCATCCTCCAAGGCCTCATGCGCCTGCGGCAAATCTGCTGCCACCCCGGCCTCATCGATCCGAAGTATCTCAAGGAGGAGTCCGCGAAAATGGAGTCCTTGTTCTACCTGCTCGACCAGCTCCACGAGGAAGGCCACAAGGTCCTCGTTTTCTCGCAGTTCGTCTCCATGCTCGACCTCATCAAGGCGCGTCTCGAACTCAACAACCGCCCTTACAACTACCTCACCGGCCAGACCAAGGACCGGAAGGGCGAGATCGAAAAATTCCAGACCACCAAGGACCCGTCGGTCTTCATGCTCTCGCTCAAGGCGGGCGGTGCCGGCCTCAATCTCACCTCGGCGTCGTATGTCATCCTCTACGATCCATGGTGGAACCCCGCCGTCGAAAACCAAGCCATCGACCGGACCCACCGGATCGGCCAGAAGAACAAGGTCATCGCCTATCGCCTTCTCACCCGCGACACCGTCGAGGAAAAGATCCGCATCCTTCAGCACCAGAAAACCCAGCTCGTCACCAACGTGCTCGGCGACGAAGGCTTCGCGTCCAACCTCGGCCTGGATGACCTCCAGTTCATCCTCACGCACACCGTGGACGAGGAAGACGAGATCAAGTAATCCCGGCCAATGTGTCCCGGCTGTCTCAGCCGGAACACGTTCCAGCACGTGCATTCTGGGACGAACCCAAAATTCGCCACCGATCGAAAATTTAGAAACCGCGAATCTGGAGAATCGAGCGAATCGTTAGAGATGAAGAGAGGATTTCACGAGCCGACGGACAAGCGCCTGCGCCAGGCGCCCTTGCTGATGAGGTGCGGAGGCGGATTTGTGGGCACACGGACGGGGAGGTGATCGGCAGCCGGGGTTTTGTAGACGAGGCGTTTGCGAAATCCAGGGAGCGTTTCGGACCACGGTGGCGAAGCGGTTGCTGATCCATTCTTTCGGACTGGGGAACACCTTGGTGGCCACCAGAGCGCGGCGACCGGTGATCGCCGCCACACTTACAAAAAACGCCCCGTGACCTTGCGGTCGCGGGGCGCGTTAGATTCGTGAGTCGGAGGAGCCGTTAGGCGGTGGCGGTGGCGGTGGCGGTGGTGCGGCGGAGTTCGCGCATCAGGCTGCGGGTCTCGTGCTGCCAGCCGTTCATGACCTCGCGGGAAAGCTGGACGCGGTCGGCCACGGCTTTTTCCAGCTCGTGGTAGTTGGCGGCGAGTTTCTCCACGATTTCGTGAAGCGAGTCAGCGGCGGAGCGGGCGGTGGCGGCCGGATGCGCGCGTAGCTCGGCGAGTTTCTTCTGTGCCTTGCGATGGGCCTCGCCCATTTCCGCGAGGAGGATGCGGCCGTCCGGCACGCGGCGGAGGCCATCGACGAGGCCGAGCTTGGAGAGCGTCCAGATGGTCCACTTGCTAGGGTCCCACTGCCATGGCTTCACGCCGTTGCGGTAGTCGTGCTGGAACTCGTGGTGATAGTTGTGATAGCCCTCGCCGAAGGTGAGGAAGGCCATGATCGCGCTGTCACGGGCGGTGTGGCTGGTGGAGTAAGGCTGGCGGCCGAGCATGTGGCAAAACGAGTTGATGAAGAACGTGCAGTGCTGGGCGACGACGATGCGGGCGATGCCGGGGATGAGAAAACCGCCGAGCGCGCCGAGCCAGGGGTCGAGGCCCATCTTGAGATTCCAGACGTAGCCGAGCGCGGTCGGGATCACCAGGCCGACGAAGAGGCCAATCCAGTGGACATACTTGTGCTGCCACATCACGAGCTTGTCTTTCCGCAGGTCGGCGACGTTGTCCATCGGTTGCTCGGGGTTGAGTTTGAAAATGAGCCAGCCGATGTGGGCCCAGAAGAAGCCCTTAGAGATGTCGTAAGGGTCTTCGTCGTGATCGACGTGCTTGTGGTGGAGGCGGTGGTCGGACGCCCAGTTGAGGCAGGAATTTTCAAACGCGCAGGCGCCAAAAACGAGGGTGAAGAACTTGACGGGTATCTTCGCCTTGAAGGACAAGTGCGAGAACAGGCGGTGATAGCCGACGGTGATGCTCATCATCGTGGCAGTCACGAAAAAGAAGAACATGGCGAACTGGAACCAGTCGAGGCCGACTTTAACTAGGTAAATGGGAACCCCGATGAGGGCGGTGAGGGCGGTGCCGATGAGGAAGGAACTGGTAATCCAGTCCACCCGGTTGAACGGAATGCGGTACATAATTTGTGTTTTAAAACCCTCGGGCAGCCGGATGTTTAACCGAACGGTCGGCACAATTGCGCGCCGATAGCCAAAGGACGAAGCTCAGTAGCCGACTTTGCCCGCGCATGCAAGCCTCCCTTTTTTTTATGGCACGGGATGGACTGGAATTTCCTGTATGGACGCATTCTTGACATACGGTAGCTTTTCGCTACCTTGTGCCCATGAGCCAACCTGTGAAACTTTCTGACACGCTGGTCCTTGACGCCCGCCTCACCGCCAAGACCGCAGAACGCTCGATTGCCGGGCAGATTGAATTCTGGGCAAAACTGGGGCGCGCCGTCGAACCACTCCTTCAGGGCGTCCAAGCGATGGCCCTGTCCCGCGCCGGTGCTGCCAGGCCGATCTCGGAATGTCTGGAATCCGCAGATTCACCCGAGGGCCACAAGCGCGTCGCCGAGCACCTCAAGACCCTGCCGTATCCTCATTACGAACAATCCGATACGCCGGGCCTGCTCATCCGTATCACTGCCGATGGCAAACGCAGCACCGGGCGCTTCGTCAATCGCCAGTTTGAAGTCATCAAAGCCGCGAAACGATGAGTTTCCCCATCGACCAGCGACCCTTCATTGTGGCCGTAACCGGTCCTAACGGAGCGGGCAAGACTACGTTCTATCACTCCCATTTCAAGCCCGCCGGACTGCGGTTCATCAATGCGGACGTGTTGGCTGCGGAACTGGACATGGAGTCATACACCGCCGCGCGGGTGGCCGGAACCCTGCGAAACGCGTTGGTGGAACAAGGCGAGAGCTTTGTGTTTGAGACTGTCTTTTCAGACCCAGTCGGCGACAAGCTGGCGTTCTTGAAAGACGCGGCGGCACGGGGATACACGGTGATCCTTTGTTTCATCGGGATCTCCGGCCCGGAGGTGTCGGAGCAACGCGTGGCGATGCGCGTTTCCCAGGGCGGACACGACGTGCCTGCGGACAAACTCGCCACCCGTTACCCGCGCACGCTGGCCAATCTCCAGAGCGCGATCCGCGACTTGCCGCATGTCTGGATCTTCGACAACGACGATCTGCGGGAGCCATTCCGCAAAGTGGCGGTTTTCGAAAAGGGTCGCCGCACCTACGTCGGAAAACCCGTGCCCAGCTGGCTGCGGCAGATACTGAAGGGAAGTCCCGGAAAGTGAACGGCTGACTTCATCCCCCATGTCTGACACCATCGACCTCGTCGCCACTTACCCGGATGGTTCGCTGACGTGTGTGCATTAAGTTTCTTAAAACGGCACCTCGCCCGCCAGTTCCCGCGCTTCTTCCACCACTCGCTCGGCTTCAGCCTGCAAGTCGGAGATCTCCTGCTCCAGTTCCTCCTGTTTCGCTGGCGGCGGATTTCCCCACCATTTCAACCGTCCAAACCCCGGGCAAATCACGCCTAAAGCATGGACAACCGACCGGTGAACCTCAAATCTCCCTGCGCCTCCATCCTCGCCCTCTCCAGTCTTCCTTTCAGCATTTCAGTTTTCAGCATTTCAGCTTCTACCCCCATGTCCTGGCAATCCTACAACCAATCGCTCCTCCGCTATCCGCAACACGGGTTCTCACTCGATCTCTCCCTGATGGACATCGAGCCAAGCTACGTTGAAGCACTCGCGCCGAAAATTGCCAAAGCCTTCGCCGACATGGTCGCCGTCGAGTCCGGTGCCATCGCCAACCCCGACGAGGGCCGCATGGTAGGCCACTACTGGCTGCGCAACGCCGATCTCGCGCCGACCGAGGAGCTGAAAAAAGCCATCACCGAGCCGATCGCCGCGCTCAAGCACTTCGCGGAAAAAATCCACACCGGCGGCATCACGCCACCGAGTGGCGGAAATTTCCAACAAGTCCTGCTCATCGGCATCGGCGGTTCCGCGCTCGGCCCGCAACTCGTGTCCGAGGCCATCGGCCAGAACGCGCGGCTGCCGCTCTATTTCTTCGACAACACCGACCCCGCCGGCATGGACGCCGTCATCGCCAAGCTCGCGAAAACCGGACTCGATAGAACCCTCGTCCTCGTCATCTCCAAATCCGGCGGCACCGCCGAAACCCGCAACGGGATGCTCGAAGCTAAGGCCGCCTATGAAGCCGCCGGGCTCGACTTCGGCCGCCACGCCGCCGCCGTCACCGGAAGCGGATCGAAACTCGACCAATACGCCACGCAGCTCGGATTCATCGCCCGCTTCCCGATGGAAGACTGGATCGGCGGCCGTACTTCCGTCCTCTCCACCGTCGGCCTTGTCCCCGCCGCGCTGCAAGGGTTAGACATCGACGCCCTGCTCGCCGGAGCCGCCGCCATGGACGCGGAAACTCGTAAGCAGGACGCCACGAAAAACGCCGCCATGCAGCTCGCCATCGCCTGGCACAGCGCCACGAACGGCAAGGGCGAAAAGGACATGGTCGTCCTGCCCTACAAGGACTCGCTCGTCCTCTTTTCGAAATACCTCCAGCAGCTCGTCATGGAGTCGCTCGGCAAGGAGCACGACCTCGATGGCAAGGTCGTCCACCAAGGCCTCGCCGTCTATGGCAACAAAGGTTCCACCGACCAACACGCCTACGTCCAACAACTCCGCGACGGCGTGAACAACTTCTTCGCCACCTTCATCGAAGTTAGAAAAGGCCGCACCGGCCACAGCATCGAGGTCGATCCGGGCACCAGCACCGCGGACTACTTGCAAGGTTTCCTCCGCGGCACCCGCAAGGCGCTTCACGCCGCCGGCCGCAAGTCCGTCACCATTTCCATCCCCGAGGTCACGCCCTTCCAACTCGGCCTGCTCATCGCCCTCTTCGAGCGCACCGTTTCGTTCTATGCCTCGCTGGTCAACATCAACGCCTATCACCAGCCCGGCGTCGAAGCGGGAAAAAAAGCCGCCGGTGCCTTCCTCGAAACCCTCAACAAGGTCCGCGGCCACCTCACCGCCTCCGCCAAGAACGCCGCCAAGAATGCCGCGGAGATTGCCACCGAAATCGACGCCGATCCCGAGGACGTCTATCACTGCCTCACCCACCTCTCGGCCAACGGCGAGGTCCAGATCTCCATCGGCGCGACGCCGGCGGAAGACCACTTCCAACTCTGAGCCGCCGGAACTTCAGTGGTCGAGCTTGAGCTTCTTCAGCTTCGGCTCGATCACAAACCGGCAATACGGGTTCTTCGACTTGTTCTGGTTGTAAAAATCTTGGTGATAGTTCTCGGCCGGATAGAACTCCGCGGCCTTGGTGATCTCGGTCACGATCGGGTCTTTGAAATTCGCCTTGGCCGCGGCCTTCGACGCTTCCGCGACTTTCTTCTGCTCGTCGGAGTGATAGAAAATCGCCGAGCGGTATTGAGTGCCTGAGTCGTTGCCCTGACGGTTGAGCGTCGTCGGGTCGTGGAGATCCCAGAACCAGGCGAGCACCTTCTCGTAAGAAATTTTCTTGGGATCGAAGACTACCTGCACGACCTCCGCATGGCCGGAGTCGCCATCGCAGATTTGCTCGTAAGTCGGGTTCTTCACCGAGCCGCCCATGTAGCCGGAGGTGGCGGAGTAAACCCCGTCGAGCTGCCGATAGGCCGCATCGATGCACCAGAAACAACCGGCGCCGAGCGTGGCGGTTTCCGCACCTGCGGGGACTACGGGCATCTTGGTGACTTGTTTGTCAGTGGCGGTCATCGGTTTTTCGGGTTCACAGGATGCAAGAGTTGGAATGAGGAGCAACAACGAGAGTGCGAGTCGGCGGTTCATGCGGGTAGGATACGTGAGAATGCGATTTGTTCCCGAAAAAATTCGTCACCACTCGATGCCGACACCTTCTTCCGGAATCAGGACCTGTTCGCGGATGCCGAGACGGTCGGCCTCCATCAGCAGCCGCTCGACCGGCTCGTCGTGAGGCTCGTTGCCTAGCGGAAACGTCCCGTAGTGCATCGGGATGAGCGCCTTCGCCCCGAGGTCCGCGAACGCGCGGACGGCCTCCTCCGGGTTCATGTGCACGTCGCGCCCGCTCGGCGACTCGTAAGCACCGATGGGCATGAGCGCGACGTCGATCTGAAAGCGCTTGCCGATTTCCTTGAAGCCCTCGAAGTAAGCGCTGTCGCCGCAATGGAAAACACTCTTGCCACCGGCGCGGACGATGTAGCCGCCGTAGTCGCGGTGGGTGTCGTGAATGAACCGCGCGCCCCAGTGATGGGATGGTGTGTGGATGATTTCTAACTCGTCGAAACTCAGCGAATCCCAAATCCGCATCTCGTGGGTGGCTGGAAACCCCAGGCGCTTCACGAGCGAGCCGCTGCCCATCGGGACGACGATCCCCTCGCTCGCCTGGAGGATTTTCAAACTTGGTTTGTGAAGGTGGTCGAAGTGCGCGTGGGTGACTAACACCAGATCCACCTCCGGCACGCCGTGCAGGTTGAGCCCCGGTCGCCGCGAGCGTTTCACCGGGCCGTGCCACTTCGCCCAGTTAGGATCGACGATCACCGAGTGCCCGGCGAACTGCAGGAAAAACGACGCGTGGCCGATCCAAGTGATCCGCACCTTGTCCAAATCCGGCGGCGCGAGCACCGGTTCCAGCACGTGCCCATTCCTCCGTTGGAACATCCCCGGCACGACCCGGTGGCGGAGAAATTTCAGGTTTCTCGCCGGCCAGCCTTTCTGCGGCAGCAAGCCGGAATACCTGGCGGGCATCGGCTCCATGGTTGAGGGCTTGTTGTCTTTCACTGTTGCTTGATATTAGCGGACGAAACGCGGGCGCGCATGGAAAACCTCAAAATCATTTCCCGTAAGCGGCCGCGATCTTCGCCGCCCAGTCCTGCGCCCTTTCAGCGAAGCTCCGGTCGTCGCCCGCGTAAAGGATGCCGCGGGAAACATTGATCACGTCCGGCGCGCCGCGCCCGGCGGCGGCGAGCGAAGCGAGATCGCCGCCCTGCGCTCCGAGGCCGGGGACCAGCAGCGGCGCATCCGGCATTTTCTCCAAAACATCCGCTGCATTCGTCAGGCCGACGACGTAGCCGACATCCGTGGCGCGGCCTTCTTCCTTTGCCCGCTCGCCGAGCGCGGTGACGAGCTCGAAAACCGAGCGGCCGTCCGCAAGTTTCTGGCGTTGGAAATCCGCCGAGCCGGGATTCGAAGTCACCGCTAACAAGTAAATCCCTTTCCCCGCCCAATCGAGAAACGGCTCGATCGAGTCATAGCCGAGAAACGGATTGAGCGTGACCGCATCGACATTCCACCCGGCGAAATAACCCTGCGCGTAGTATTTCTGCGTCTCGCCGATGTCGCTGCGTTTCGCATCCAAGATCACCGGTACGCCCTCCGGCATTCCGCCGAGCAACTCTTCCAGCAAGCGAATGCCCTCGATGCCCATCGCCTCGAAATACGCCATGTTCGGCTTGTAAGCCGCCGCCCATTGCGCGGTTTCCTCGACGACTTGTTTGAGAAAATCCCTCGCCGCCGCGGACCCGCCGTCCCCGGGTCGAGGATCCAGCCCGACACAAAGTCGGGACCCGGTTTGATCAATCCGTTGCTGAAGACGTTCCGCGTAGCGCATGCCCGGAAGTAGCGGCGATCACCGGTCGCCGTCAAATCACAAAGACTCGCGGCGACCGGTGATCGCCGCCACGTTTCGCATCTCCATCCACCACAGCCAGCCCAGCAGGATGAAATAACCGGCGAACTCCGCCACTTTGTGCCAATATTGGATCGGCGCGTCGCCGCCGTGGCAGCCGCAGGAAATATCAAGACCTTTCGACCATGCCCAGCCGACGGAGATGGAAAAAACCACCACCAGTCCGGCGATGGTGAGGATCGCCCCGCGCCGGAGGATTCCCAGCATCAGGCAAAGCCCGGCGATGACTTCCAGCCACGGCACGGTGTAGGCGGCAACGGCATCCAGCGGCGGCTTGACGAGCTGATAGTTCGCCACGTCGCGGGTGAAGCGGTCGAGGCCCGTGCCGAAAATCTTCATGCCGCCGCTATAGACGAACCACGTGCCTAGCAGGACGCGGGCGGTGAGGGTGGCGGCATTCATGGAAGAGGAAGAGCTTCGCGGCGACCGGTGATCGCCGCTACGCTGGCTGAAGGAAGCGCCGCTGCGCTTCCTCCTCGGGATTGTGCGGCTGCGTCGCGTTCTCCGGCTTGGTGTCGGCGAGCAGCTCGTCGCGGAATTTCCCGATGATCGCCTCCACCGGCCAGGACGAGGCTTCGCCGAAGGCGCAGATCGTGCGGCCGTCGATCTGATAAGCCACGCTTTCCAGCGTCTCGATGTCCGACGGGCTGGCTTCTCCGGCGACCAGGCGGTCGGAAATCTTCTTCATCCAGGTCGAACCTTCGCGGCACGGCGTGCACTGGCCGCAGGATTCGTGGGCGTAGAACGCGTTCAAATTGTTGAGCACCCACGACATCTTGCGGGTGTCGTCGAGCACGATCACGCCGCCGGAGCCGGCCATCGAGCCGCAGGCCGCGAGCGTGTCGAAGTCCATCTGGATGTCCCAGAAATCGAGGTCCTTGGTCGTGCCGTCCGGGTTCTTGAGTTTGAAAACCTCGTTGCACTTCAAGATCTTCGAAGACGAACCACCGGGAATGACGGCCTTGAATTCGCGCCCGTCCTTCGGGCCGCCGCACATGTCGTAGAGCAACTCGCGCATCGTCACCTTGCCGACCTCGACCTCAAAATAACCCGGATTCTTCACATCGCCGGAGACGCAGAGAATCCGGGTGCCGGTGTTTCTAGCAACTCCGAGTTTCGCATACTCATCGCCGCCCATGCGGACGATATGCTTCACGTGGCAGAGCGATTCCACGTTGTTGACGATGGTCGGGCACATGTAGAGCCCGAGCGCCGCCGGGAAATACGGCGGCTTGATTCGCGGATACGGACGCTTGCCTTCGAGCGATTCGATCAAGCCGGTTTCCTCGCCGCAAATGTAGGCGCCGGCGCCGCGGTGGACGTAGATTTCCACGTCGAAGCCGGAGCCCAGCACGTTTTTGCCGAGGAAATTTTTCGCGCGCGCTTCCTCGATCGCCCGCTCGACGATGAGAGCCGCTTCCGGGAACTCCTCGCGGATGTAGATGTAGGCCGTCTTCGCCCCGACCGCATAGGCCGAGATCACCATGCCCTCGACCAACTGGTGCGGATCCTGATGGAGAATGTAGCGATCCTTGAAAGTGCCGGGCTCGGATTCGTCACCGTTGCAGATCAGATAGACCGGCTTGGTGTTGTTCGGCGGGATGAAGGTCCACTTCATGCCGGTCGGGAATCCCGCGCCGCCGCGGCCGCGCAGACCGGACTTCTTCACCTCCTCGGTGACCTCCTTCGGCTGCATCGCGATGGCCTTTTTCAAATCGTCGTAGCCGCCGTCGCGCAGGTAGCATTCCATCGACGGGTCCCAGCCTTCGCGGTCCACGTTCTTGAAAATAAGCCGGTGTTCGCGGGCGTGTGGCTGCTTGGTGTAAGTGATCATGCGGGAAAGTCCGGCGCAGTATTGGCAGGGATACCCACCATGCAAAACCCAATTTTGGCAAAAATTGGCCGCCGATTTGCAGCGTTGCCCTCCACGCGCGTGGACGGCGATTACAAAAACGGATTGATGACTTTCACTCCGTCGAAGTCCTGCCCGCGTGCCTCTGCGGTCCGGTAAAGCTCGTCGAGCGCCGCGATGCGCCGGGTTTCCCGATCCTCCTCTTCTCCCGCCTGCCGGATGAGGAAATCCCGCACCATCGCACTCACCGACGTCCCCTCATGCGCCGCCCGGATGCGGGCCTTGCGGTAAGTCTCATCGTCGATTTTCAAAGTGATGTTCTTCATGACTGTGCTGCACAGTAGCTGTGCGGGCGACAGGAGTCAAGGCGGGGGGGGAAAGGGGTGGGTAGGCAAGGAGTCACCACGGTGTGGAGAGCTGGAACGTGTTCCGACTGTCTCAGTCGGATGCTGATGCATCGCTCCCGGCTGAGACAGCCGGGACACATTCAGGCGAGCGGCAGGGTCAGCCTCGCCAGGGTGCCGCCGCCTGTCGCGGGTTCCAGGGTGATCGTGCCGCCGTGGAGCTCGGCGGTTTCCCGGACGAGGGTGAGACCGAGGCCGGTGCCCTTGCGCTTCGAGGAAAGGTGGCGCAACGAGTAGAAGCGCTCGAAGATCTTCTCCCGCGCGTAGTCGGGAACGCCGGGCCCGTGATCGCGGATGGTTAGAACGACGTTCCCGCCGGCGGATTCCACGCCGATCTCGACCGCGCCGCCACGGGGCGAGAAGTCGATGGCGTTTTCCAACAGATTCGTCACGGCGGCGCGGAGGATGAACGAGTCGCCGCGCAACAGAACGGGCGACGATTCCGCCCGGTCGTCGAGCCGGACGCCGGCGACTTCCGCCAGTGGCCGCGCCTGGTCGATGGCGAGAGCGACGATGGCGTGGAAATCGACTGCATCGGCGGTATCGAGACTGGCCCGGCCTTCGATGGCGGAGAGCTCTAGCAGGCGGTTGATGAGGCGCTCGCTGCGGGCCGTCTCGGCGCGGATGTTTTCGAGGAAGCGCTTTCTAACTTCGAGGGGCATTTCCTCGTCGAGCAGCTCGGCCGCGCCGCGGATGGCGGCGAGCGGGCTCTTCATTTCATGGGTGAGCGTCTGGATGTAGCGCTCGGCATAGCGGCGGCCTTCCAGCACGTCGCGCATCGAGTCGAGCGCGTGGGCCAGCGTGTTGACCTCGCGGCCGATGCCGATTTTCGGCTTTGCCGGCCTTTCGCCGCGCTCGATGGCGCGGGCGTATTCGGTGATTTTCCCGATGGGATGAAACAGCCACAGGAACACCACGCCGATGAGAAACAGGATGCCGCCGCCGATCAACCCGCAGGCGGTGTAGATGATCCGCTGCCGCTCGCGGATCAGCGGCAGCACGTCCGCCTGCGGTTTGTAAACCGTGAGCACGCCATCGGGCTTCGCCGGATCTCCGACCGGCGCGGCGACGTAGAGCACCGAGGTGGACGAATCGTTTTCACGGTCGCGGCTGCTGCGCGCGCCATAACGCCCGGAAAGTGTTAGCGAGACATCGCGCTTGGCGGCGAAGTTCTCGCCCTCGCGGCGGCCGGCGTCGGAATCGAAAATCACGACGCCCTTCGAATCTGTCAGATACGCGTGGATGCCGACCTGGCGCTTCATGTGCTCGAAGATCCGCGCTTCGATTTTCCGCCCGTGGGCGTCCTCGAAAGCCTTGCGGAGCTCGTCGGCCTGGAAATGATTCTCCCGGACATCGGTGGCGACGACTTCCGCCAGCAGGTTCGCCATGTCCACCATGACCTCCTCGGTCGCCTGGAAGGTCTGCGGCTCGACCTCGGAGAGGAAATGGCTGGCGAGATGATAGAACCCGAGCGTGATGATGAACGCGATGAAGAACAGGGTGACGCGGGTGAAACGCATGGCGGTTAGGAATCAAAGGGAAAGCAGGTACCCGAGCCCGCGGCGGGTCTGGATCAGGTCCTCGGCCCCCACGCGGACCGCCCGCAGTTTGGCGCGGATGGATTTGACGTGCGCGTCGATGGTGCGGTCGGTGACGGCGCCGGGGTCCTGCCAGGCGTGTTCGAGCAGCTGGTCGCGGGTGAAGACGCGGCCGGGTCTTTCTAGCAGCACGAGCAGCAGCTTGTATTCGTGCGCGGTGAGATCGAGCGTCTCGCCATGGCAATGGATGCGCATCGCGGACGTGTCATGGTGCAGGATCTTCGGATTTCCGGAAACTGGCAGGGACTGCGTGACGGGCGGCTGAGTTTGCGAGCGGCGGAGGATCGCCCGCACGCGCGCCACGATTTCCCGCGGGGAAAACGGCTTGGTCACGTAGTCGTCGCCGCCGAGTTCGAGGCCGAGGATCCGGTCCACCTCGCCGTCACGGGCGGTTAGGAACAGGATCGGGAGCGACGAGATTTCGCGCAGGCGGCGGCAGACGTCGAGCCCGGTCATGTCCGGTAGTCCGATGTCGAGAATGGCGAAATCAAAAGTTTCCCGCCGCGCCGCCGCCAGCGCGTCCGCGCCGGTTAGCGCGTGGACGACTTCGAAACATTCCGTTTCGAGCGCATAAACGAGGGTGTCGGCGATCGCCGGTTCATCTTCAACCAATAGGACGCGGGGCATTCCTGATTCCAGCCCCTCCCCATGAAATGCCAATGAAGAAACCGTGAAATTTCAAATCGGTCCATATAGCCTGCTGCCGATGCCCGTATTTTTCCTGATCATCGCCTGCGTCACTCCGGGCGCGTCGATGCAGGCCTTCGTCCTCATCGGCAGCCTGACGCTGTTCTGTTCGGTCGGCGCCTACATGCTCATGAACTACTGGCAGCCGATGGTTTCCGCTACCGAGGCGGGCCTCATCTACACCACCGAGCCGGCCTTCACCGCGATCTATGTCCTGTTCCTCCCGGCGATGCTCGGCAGCTTCACCGGCAGCTCCTATCCTAACGAATCCCTTTCCACCCAGATGGTCGTCGGCGGCGGGTTGATCCTCGCGGCCAACGTGCTCATGCAGTGGAAACGCCCGCCCCACCTGCCCCCGGCCGGCCCGGTCTCGTAATCGGTTACGAACCGTGCGCGGTTCAGAACGGCCAGATGATCGGGATCAAGAGGCAGGAAACCACCCAGCAAATCGCATTCAGCGGGATGCCCACCTTGAGGAAATCGCTGAAGCGGTAACCGCCCGGTCCGTAAACCATCATGTGCGTCTGATAGCCCATTGGCAGCGCGAAGGCCGTGGACGCCGCCACCGTGACCGCCATCAGGAAAGGCCGCGGGCTCACGCCGATCTCTTGGGCAAGGGTGAAAACGATGGGCACCAGCATGACGGCGGTCGCATTGTTTGACAGCACTTCGGTGAGACAGATGGTCAGGAGAAAAACCAACCAGAGCAGGACGATCGGCAAATTCTCCGGCGAGACGAAGTTCTCGGCGAGATCCACCAGGGTCCGCGCCAGCCACTCGGCGGTGTGGGTTTCCTTCATGGCCATGCCAAGCCCTAGCAGACCGTAGAGCATCAGCAACACTTGCCAGTCGATGCTGGTGTAGGCATCGCGCGGCGTGATGATTTTCATCCATAACAACAGCAGCGCGCCGACCATCGCGGCATAGTGGATCGGGACGATCGGGATGGCGGGGAAAAACCCGTGCAGCACGTCGGTCAGCGTGGCGGTGAGCACGACGCCGATGAGAACGGCCCACGACCAGATCACGTGCGGCGTGACTTTTTTGATGTGGACTTCCTCGGGCAGATCCTCCGGCGAATCGGTGAGGATGAAGTCGCGGGTGGCGTCGAGCGCGTCGAGGTTGTTGAGCGCGGTGATGACCAGCAGGGTATCGCCGACATCCAGCGCAAGCTCGGCGATGCGACTGGTGATGTTGACGCCATTGCGATGGAGAGCGAGCACCACGCAGTTATAATTCTGGCGGAAGTCGGCCTTCGCGAGAGTTTTGCCGAGCAGCGAGGATTCGTCGCGGACCACCAGCTCGGTGACGATGCCGTCCACGGCGGAGAGCACCTGCGCGCCGATAGATTGGAACAGCGTGTCGGGTTTTGCCGCGCCTCCGCGGCGGCGGTGGATGGCGACGAGGAAGCGGTCGTTTTTCTCCACCACGATCTTCGACAAGGGAATCATCAGCCGCGTCCCCCGGCGGCGGACTTCCATCACGTGGATGCCGATGGCGCGGTCCGCTAGCGGAGTTTCCGAAAGCAGTTTCCCCACGAGCGGGGAATTCTCACCGATAAGCAGGTGATACAAAGGCGAGGTGCGGCTGTCGATTTCCAGCGCTCCGGTGATCGACGAGCGGGCGGGAATCAGCTTGGGGCCAAAAATGGTGAGGTAGGCGATGCCGCAGATGGCGAGCGGAATCCCGAGCGGGGCCAGCTCGAACATGGTCATCGGCTTGATCCCCATGTCGCGGAGGGTGCCGTTGACGAGGATGTTGGTGGAGGTGCCGATCAAGGTGCAGCAACCGCCGAGGATGGAGGCATAGGAAAGCGGCATCAGCAGGCGGGAGGCGGCGATGTTTTTCGAGCGGGCGAAGCCGAGGGTCACCGGCAGCATGATGGCGACGATGGCGGTGTTGTTCATCCACGCGCTGAAAAACGCGGTGATCACGGAGAAGGCGAGAATCGCCATCCGCGTGTTGCCGGAAAGCCGGTCGCGGAGCATCCGGCCGATGTGGTCGACCGCGCCGGATTTCTCCAGACAGCCGCCGATGACAAACAGCGCGGCGATGGTGAGCGGGGCCTCGTTTCGGAAAACATCGGTCATTTTCCCGGGATCGACCAGGCCGAGCGCGACGACCAGGCAGAGCACGGAAAGCGCGATGACATCCGGCGCCGCCCATTCGCGGATGAAGGCGATGAGCGTGATCAGGATAACCGCCAAGGTGAGGCCGATCTGAAGAGTCATAAAAAACGGCCCCCCCCGTGGGGCGCCCGACCCATGAACGGCCCCGCGCGGTTTGGCAAGGTTAGGATGCCGGAAAATGGCCGGAGCCGCGACTGGCAAGCGTTGCCTAGGATCGCGCGGGTCACGATGCCCTGGTGCCCGCTTCCGAGGTGCTCGCCATTTTCAAGTGACACGCTGAGGGATCAGGGTTGCGGGAGGGTGGGGGAATGCTCAAGATGGCGGGGTGACGCTTGTTGAGAAAATTCCGTGGTTGGCCGGCGCATCGCGCGGGAAGCGCTGGCTGGTGGGCGTTTCGGGCGGGGCGGATTCGATGGCGTTGCTGCATTTGCTGGTGGCGGCGGGGTTCCGGAAGCTGGTGGTGTGTCATCTGGACCACGGCTTGCGCGGGCGCGCCGCGGCGGAGGAGGACGCGAGGTTTGTGAGGCGGGTGGCCGGGAAGCTCGGGCTGGAATGCGAGATCGGGCGGGCGGATGTCGCGGCGCGGATGGCGGCGCGCGGCGAGTCGCTGGAGACGGCGGCGAGAAACGCGCGGCATGCGTTTTTCGGCGAATGCGCGCGGAAACACCGCTGTCGCCGCATCCTGCTGGCGCATCACGCGGATGATCAGGCGGAGACGGTTTTGTGGAATTTACTGCGCGGCTCGCACGGGCTCAAGGGGATGCGCGAGGAGCAACGGTTAGTGACGGAATCGGGCGTGGTGCTGGAGTTGATCCGCCCGCTGCTGGGGATCCGCCGGGCGGAGTTGGTGGCGTGGTTGGAATCGCAAGGCCACCGCTGGCGGGAGGATGCGAGCAACGCGGAGCCGATCGCGGTGCGCAACCGGCTGCGGAACGAGGCGCTGCCATTGTTAGTGGAAATTTCCGGGCGCGACGCCACGCTGGCATTGGTCCGCGGGGCGGCGGACACGGAGGATCTGGAAGCGCTGGAGGCGTGGGCGCTGGAGCGAGCGATGGTGCTCGATCCGCAAGGCCGGCTGCATCTGCCGGTGCTGCGGGCATTGCCGGTCGCGTTGCAGCGGGTCGCGTTGCGGAAGTTTCTCCAAGACGGCGGGATCGCCTCGCCGGAGCGGGATTTGATCGAGCGGGGATTGGGCCTGGCGGACGTGGGAAATCCGGCGGCGATCAACCTGCCGGGCGGCGGCAAGCTGCGGCGCCGCGAGGGGCGCTTGTGGATCGATCGTTAGGGTTTCTCGCCGGGCCAGATTTTTTCAAAATCGTTGGGCGGTTTTTCCGCCTGGCGGATGAGGCCGTTGGCGGTGACGGCGAGCCAGGGATGGATCTCGCCGCCGAGCGTTTCGATGGCCTGCACGGTCCAGACATTGCAAACACGGGGCAGGAAATAAAGGTGCCGCGACTCCAACAACACGCCGCCGCCCCAGCTCGAGGTGCCGCAGACGACCGGCCTGCCGTCCGCGCCGCGGGCGCTGCAATCGTTGAGGAAGGCGGCGAGGTCGCGGCCTTTTTCGCGCGCGGTGAGTTTTCTCCAGATCCGCTGGTGAGGGCAGACTTCGGGGATGTTCCAGTTGGCCGGGATGAGTTCCATCACCGATGGCGTGGGGGTGAAGAGCGCGCGGAAAAACTTCCACGGCGAGTGCAGGCCCTTCTCCATGTAGGCGGTCCGGTCGCCCCAGCTGAGGGTGACGTATTGGGGCGTGCCGAAGCCGGCGGGTGGGATGAATCCGGACTCGATGAGCCAGTCGTAGGGGAAAACCATGCCGGTGTGCAGCTCGTCGGAGATCAACCAGACGAGGACGTCGGGGTCTCTAGCGGGCACGGCGGAAGGCGTGGCTGCCTTGCGAACTTCCGCCCGATAGACCGGCGCGGGCGTGTCAGGCAGGCGGATCCCACAAGAGCTCAACGCCGCCGCCGCGAGGATCAGTCCGGATCGATTTCGGATGGACCCCGGGCTTGGCATCAGGCTGGGAGGAACGAGCAGATGTATTCGCAAATGCCTTCGCTCACCTTGATGGTGAAGCCGCTGTTGCCGGCGACATCAAAGGCGGAGCCGGCCTCGACGACGACGACATCCGAAGTTCCGTCGAGGGTGACCTCGCAAGCGCCGGCGATGATTTCCATGCGCTCGGGGGCGGCGGTGCCAAAGTGGAATTTGCCGGGGTAGATGAGGCCCAGGGTTTTCTTGGTGCCGTCGGCGAAATGGACGGTGTGGGAAACGACGCTGCCATCGAAATAGACGTTGGCTTTGGCATCGACGGTGACGTTGGGGAATGAGGACATGATGGGGTGTTGGTAGGTTAGAAGTTGAGAGTCATTCGGTCGGCAGGCCGCTTTCCTTCCACGCTTCCCAGCCGCCGGTGAGGGTGGAGGAGGAGTGGCCGAAGCCTGCCAGATAGATCGCGACGGTGCGGGCATCCGGGCAGGCGAGGTTGGTGCAATAGACGACGATGGTTTTCTTGGCGGCGAGGGCGGCTTTGATTTCCGCCTCCCGTTTGATGATTTGCGCGTCGCAATCCGCCGACTTCGGCAGGCTGATGGCACCGGGGAGGTGGCCGAGGCCGTAGAAGAATCCGGGCCGGGCGTCGTAGAGCAGCACTTGGTCGGCTTGCTGCAAGGCGAAGAGCTCGGTCAGCGAGATGGAGGTGATCTTGCCGCGCTCGTTCTTCCTCACCGGTTTTTTGTCGGCGGCGACCGGGGTTTCCGGCGGGGCGGCCTGCGGCACCGGCTGGGCACAGGAGGCGAGGCCGAGCGCGATCGCCGCGGTGAGGAATGGCGACCGGTGAAAGGTCATTTGACGATCTGAATCAGCTCGACGTCGAACACCAGCGTGCCGGCGGGAGCGCCTGGCGGCGGGCTTTCGCCGTAGGCCAGCTTGGCGGGAATCCAGAGCCGGCGTTTTTCGCCCTCGACCATGAGTTGCACGCCCTCGGTCCAGCCGGGGATGACTTGGTTGAGCGGGAAGACGATGGGCTCGTCGCGCATGACCGAGCTGTCGAAAATCTTGCCGTCGGTGGTCCAGCCGGAGTAGTGGACTTTCACTTGGTCGGTGGCTTTCGGGTGGACGGTGCCGGTGCCTTTGGTGAGGACGCGCGAGGCGATGCCGGAGGCGGTTTTCTCGGCGCTTTCAGGGGCGGCGGCGACGTCTTCCGGGACGGCGGGCGGCTTGGGCGCTTGTTTGATGGCGAGCAGCTCGACGTCGAACACGAGCAGTCCGCCCGGACGGCCGCCGCCGGGGTTTTCGCCGTAGGCGAGAGCGGCGGGAATCCAGAAGCGGCGCTTTTCGCCCTCGACCATGAGTTGGAGGCCTTCGGTCCAGCCTTTGATCACGCCATTGAGCGGGAAGCTGGTGGGCTGGCCGCGTTTGACGGAGCTGTCGAAGAGTTTGCCGTCGGTGGTCCAGCCGGAATAATGCACCGTGACGGTGTCGGCGGCGGCGGGTTTCTGGTCGCCTTTGCCGGCTTGGAGGACTTTGGAGGCGAGGCCGGATGCGGTTTTGGCGGCATCGGCCGGGGCGGCGGCTACATCAGATGGAGTTTCAGGCATGACAGTTTCGGCGCGGGCGGTGGCTGAGATTGCAAGTGCCAACCCGGCCGCGGTCGGGATCATGGCACGCAAGGATTTCGTGATGAAATTCATGGGCGGAGGCTCGACGGATCGAGCAGGCCTGTCAATCCCGCGAATCGCCGGAAATTTTCAACGGCGGCGGCGGCGGACGGTCATGGCGGACTTTTCCGAGCAGTAGGGGCAGTGGAAGGTGTTTTTAAACAAGATGGATAGCGCCACTCGCAGGCGATGGCTGCCCATGAAGGTGCGGGCGCGCCGGTGTTTCGCGCAGTCCTTGGACGCGAGCACCGGCGTCAGGCACAAGGGGCAGCGCGCCCGCGCGGCGAGGATCCATTGAAAAATAGTTGCCAGAGCCGCGGCGATCCCCATGCCGATGGCGACATGGGTCAGCTTGCGGTCATCCTGGAGGACGGCGTAAATGAAGGTGACGCTGGCAAGCGAAGCCAGCAGGTACCTCGAACATAACAGGAGCGAGGCGGTCTTGAAGCGCAGGATGGTGGATCTGGAACGGAATTGATGCATGCCGGGGTCAGGCGGGGGAAGATCTGATGGCGAATCAGGCAGGGGTGCCGCCGCAGGGGTGGCGCAGTAGGCGTGCCATCACAAGAACATTCAGCTAGAATTTTCTGCGAGAGCGCGGTTCCCTCCGTCATCCCCCCGGTTCTGACCAAATCGCCACTGTGGGAGACTAAAACAGAAATTCCTGAAGATTTTTTTCGGGCGGCGTCTTCGACTTGGTTGTTAGCAAGGCGTCGATCCGGGTGAGCAAATCGAGCGACGGCACTTCCTGGCCTTCGAGGATGACTCGCAGGCGGGTTCGCCATTCGTCCACCGAGCCGCCTTCTGCCGCGGCGAGCGCCATCGCGGTTTCCGTCAGGCGTCCGCTGACCGCGAACTGGCGCCCGGTCCGGCGCAACCAGGCGTCGAAATACGGTCGGTCGATCTTGGCGGTGAACACGCCGCAAGCCGTGGCCCAATCGCCACGCGGGGTCAAGAATTCACTGCGGGGCTAACAGTGTCTCCCTGTCCCGGCAGCCCGCATCGCGGTGGGCCTTGATGGGGTCTGGCAGATTGCGCCATCCGCCGCGCCTCGCGCATTTTACCGGTTGGCAGCGGTCCCCAAGCCGTGATACCACAGGCTCATGAGCGACACCGCCACCCGCATTCCCGAAGACATCAAGACCGCCATGAGGGCGAAAGACAGCGTCGCGTTGAACGCCTTGCGCGCCCTGAAAAGCGCCTTGATGAACGCCGCCATCGAGAAGGGTAACCTCAGCATCGTGCTGGACGAGTCCGAGGTGCTCGCGGTGATCCGCAAGCAAATCAAGCAGCGGGTGGACTCGTGCGAGCAGTTTGAAAAAGCCGGTCGCCCGGAACTCGCGGCGACGGAGAAGACCGAGATTGAAATCCTTTCCCGCTATCTACCCGCCGCGCTGGGCGAGGCGGAATTGTTAGCGATGGTCGAGCAGGCGGTGGCCGACACCGGAGCCACCGGCAAGGCGGACATGGGCAAGGTGATGAAGCGCGCGCAGGAGCTCGCGGAAGGCCGCGCGGACGGGAAACTGTTGTCCGCCGCGGTGATGAAGCGGCTGGCCTGAATCAATCGTGCAGATACGTCCGCGGCCGATAGAAACAGGCGAAGGGGATGAACAGCAGGGTGGTGGCGATGACCAGCCAGGTGAAGAAGCGGAAGTAGGCGGCACCTTCGAGCTTGCTCTGGCCGCCGCAGAACTCGGTGCGCGTGAAGCCGGCTGCGGAGGGTTTTTCATGAATGCCGAGGGCGGCCTTGCGGCGGCCGAGCCAGGTGTCTTGCGAGGATGGCGCGTTGCCGCTGACTTTTTCGACGATCACGCCGAGGTCCCATTTCGTCTTGCTCACGCGGTCGGGGCCGGCGCTGGAAATGCGGGCGTGGGACGAGTCGATGAGGTCGTAAACGAGCGGATTTCCCCATGGGTCCTTGGCGTCGCCGAGGATTTCGCGGGCTGCTTGTTTCGAGGGGAAGCCGTCTTTGGCGCGCGCTTCGATCCGGCTGGCGGCGGCGAGGAAAATCTCGCGGCCGGGGATTTCCAACGACTCCAGCCGGCCCTGATGGCAGCGGGCGATGAGATCGTCGTCCGTGCCGGTGGCACCGTCGTGTCCCGACAGCACGATGCTGCGAGGCGAGGTCTGCCAGTCTGCGGGTAGCTTGGCGGTGGCTTGCTCGAACTGTGAGACGCCGGGGGAGGGGATGTCGATCACGCGGTTGACCTGCGCGGTGAATTGGTTGCCGCCCCAGACGGAGAGCCAGAACAGCGCCATGATCCAGGATTTCATCGCCTTGGGCGCCTGGGTGTAGGCGAACTCCAGACCGACGATGGAGACCATGATTTCCGCGGCGGTGATGATGACGTAGGCGACGATCTGCCAGCCGATCGATGGCCGCTGGCCGGCGTCGATCCAGGTTTGGATCAAGGTGGTGAGCGCGAATGACGCGGCGATGAGCGCCATGCCGATGCCGATTTTCCGCAGGGGCGTGAGTAGGAAAACCCGGTTCATCCACGGATAGATGACGAAGGTGAAAAGCGGAATAAAGACGAGGATCAGGATTGGATTGACCGCCTGGATCTGGGATTCGAGCCAGTTGATGCCGAGGAAATGAAGGTTCATCTGCTCGGCCTGCAGCACCCATGACGAGCCGGTCTGGTCGTAGAGCGACCAGAACACCGCGATGAAAACAAACAGCGGCACCAGCTTGCCGAAGGCGACGACACCCTCGCGGGAAAACGCCTCCTTGAAGAACCCGCTGCCGGACGGCGGGATGTGGACGAAGCGGTGCCGCCCGAGCCAGAACATGAAGGTGGCGACGGCCATCAGCACGCCGGGCACGCCGAACGCCCAGTGCGGTCCGTGTTTTTCCAACAGCCACGGCGTGAGCAGGGTCGAGAAGAATGAGCCGAAGTTGATCGAGAAGTAGAACCAGTTGTAGATTCGGGAAAGCAGGTGGTGGTTTTTCTTCCCGAACTGGTCGCCGACGTGGGCGGAGACGCAGGGTTTGATCCCGCCGGAGCCGAGGCAGATGAGCAGCAGCCCGCTTGCCAGCCACCACGGCGAATTTCCGTACGAACCCATGCATGCGAGCGCGGCGTGGCCGATGCAATAGACGATGGAAAGCCAGAGGATGGTCCGGTATTTCCCGAGGAAGATATCCGCGACCAGCGCTCCTAGCAGCGGCGTGAAATAGACCCAGCTGGCGAATTGGTGATAGTATTCCACCGCCTGGTTAGGTGAAAGCGCCCGGCCGCCGCCGCCGTCCATGAAGTGCAAATACTGCGCCATGAACACGACGAGGATCGTGCGCATGCCATAGAACGAAAACCGCTCCGCCGCCTCGTTGCCGATGATGAACGGGATGCCCGGCGGCATCACATCGATTTCCTGCGGTGTGCTGCGGTAGCTCATGGACTACCAGCGGATCGCGGCGGCCGCCCACGTCAGGCCGGCTCCGAAGACGACGAGCACGATGTGTTCGCCGCGCTTGAAAGCACCGCTGCGGTTCGCCTCGTCGAGGGCGATCGCGACCGCCGCAGCGGAGGTGTTGCCGTATTTGTCGAGGTTCACGAAGACCCGCTCGTTAGGCACCGCGAGGCGGTCGGCGATGGCGTCGATGATCCGCAGATTCGCTTGGTGGGGAATGACGCAGGCGATGTCTTCCGGCTTCAAGCCGGCGCGTTCGATGACTTTTTCCGCAGCTTCCTTCATGCGGTTCACGGCGTGCTTGAAGACCTCCTTGCCCATCATGGTGAGCGTCTGGAGGTGGTCGTTCGCATTCTCGGCGGTGATCGGGCAGGCGCTGCCGCCGCCGGGGATGTTGAGTAGGTGGGTTAGATTTCCATCGGTACCCATCTCGGTGGCGAGGATGGACCCTTCTTCCGGCTCGGCGCGGCGTAGTACGGCGGCTCCGGCACCGTCGCCGAAGAGCACACAGGTCGTCCGGTCGTCCCAATTGGTCACGGTGGAAAGTTTTTCCGCGCCGATGATCAGGGCGTTTTTGAACGCGCCGTCAGAGATCAGGCGCTTGGAAATTTTCATCGCGTAGAGAAATCCCGAGCAGGCGGCGGAGATGTCGAAAGCCACCGCGCGGTTGGCGCCCAACGCCTGCTGCACATAACAGGCAGTGGCGGGAGTCGGCGTGTCCGGCGTGATGGTGGCGACGATGATCAGCTCGACGTCCTCGGCGGCGAGCCCGGCTTGTTCGAGCGCGCGCCTCGCGGCGTGGGTCGCCATGTGCGAGGTGAATTCGCCCTCGGCGGCGATCCGGCGCTCCTTGATGCCGGTGCGGGAAAGAATCCACTCGTCACTAGTGTCCACCATTACCGCAAGTTCGGCATTGGTTAGGATTCGCTCCGGCAAATAGCTGCCGGTTCCCGCGATGCAAACTTGGATGGGCGACGTCAGTTCAGTCATGCGGCGGGACAGTGGAATCCTCAAAGGGTTGCCACAAGCGCGAAGTGAAAATCGCGGTTTTCTAAAGCTAGACCTCGGTTTGGGCCGCCAGTGAAATGGCGGCAAGCGCCTCTTGGATCTGCGGGTTCACGCGGTTTTCGACGGTTTCCATGCCGACGCGGATCGCGTTGCGCACGGCCAGCGCGGTGGAGGAACCGTGGGCGATGATGACCACGCCGTTGACCCCGAGCAGCGGGCTGCCGCCGTAGGTTTCGTAGCTACTTTTTTCTTTGAGCGCTTTGAAAGCGCCTTGGGCGAGCATCGCTCCGGCGATCCGCAGGGGATTGCCTTGGATTTCGGTTTTCAGCCATTTTGAAACGGCTTTGGCGGTCGCCTCGATGGTCTTGAGCATGATGTTGCCGACGAATCCGTCGCACAATACGACATCCAGCTCGGTCTCGAAAAGGTCGCGGCCTTCGACGTTGCCGACGAAGTTGATACCCGGGGTTTGCTTGAGGAGCTTGAAGGTTTCCTTGGTGAAGGTCGTGCCTTTTTCGTCTTCCTCGCCGTTAGACATCAGGCCGACTTTCGGATTTTTCACGCCGAGCACGCCGCGGGAAAACGCGGTGCCCATCACCGCGTAGGCGACGAGATGCTCGGGTTTCGCCTCGGGATTGGCCCCGGCGTCGAGAATGTGGCAGATGCCGTATTCGTTCGGCAGCGCGGAGGCGATACCGGCCCGGTCCACACCGGGAAGCGTGCGGAGTTTCAGTGTCGCGGCGGCAACCGCGCCGCCGGTATTGCCGGCGGAAACGAACGCATCCGCGCGGCCGTCCTTCACCATGTCCATGGCGATGCTGATGGAGGAATCCTTCTTCTTCCGCACCGTTTTCGCGCCCGGCTCGGCCATGCCGATCACCTCGGAGGCATGGACGATACTCACTCGCGGGTCGTTCAAATCGAGCCCTTGTTTTTTACACTCCTCCTGCAGGATTTCCCGAACGCCCACCAGATAAAGGTGTTGTAGCTTCGGATAGTAACGCAGCGCGTCGATGGCTCCTCCGATGTTGACAGCGGGGGCGTGGTCCCCGCCCATGGCGTCCAGGGCGACTTTCATGCAGGATCGAGATTGCGGTGGTGAAAAGCGAGGAAACGAAAAATTACCGCAGGAGGAAATCCCCGAGCGGTAATTGATGCACAAAGCACGTCGTCAGCTTCAGAGAGCTTCGACGTCGAGCACCTGGCGATCGCGGTAGTAGCCGCAGGACGGACAAGCGATGTGCGAAGGCACTTTGCTGCCGCACTCAGGGCAGCTTTTGAAGATCGGTGCACGCCAGCGGGTGGCGCCGCGGCGCATTTTTGAGCGGCTTTTGGATTGGCGTCTTTTGGGTACGGCCATGGTCGTAGTATAGTTAAGGTTGGTCCTTGAGGTCCTTGAGGATGTCGAGAGCTGACCATCGGTCGTCGCTTTCGGCGCGGGGCGGAGTGGGTAGCCCATCTTCCGGCGACTTGTCCACTGATAAATATCGGGAATCGATTTCGCACTTCTGCGGCACGTCTCCCTCCTCGCATCTGGGGTCCACCGGGAAGTTGATCAGAACCTCCTCGCGCAAGGCTTCCGTGGCATCGATTTGCCCCTCGTGCTCGATTTCCACCGAGATCGCGGCGTTTTCCAGCCGGATCGTTTGCACAAAAGGGTGAAGCGTCCTCACGCAGGTGAATTCAAACGGCGCCGAAAGCGTGCCGGTCAGCAGCAGTTCGGAGCCGAAGCGATGCACCCAGAGGTCGTATTCCAGCGGCCCCACGGCCTGCGCATCTTCGTCCGGCAGGTCGAAAATTTCTTGCGGCAGCTCGCCGGAATAGCTTTTTCCCTCCTCCGGCAGGTTCGCCAGATCGATGATTAAATGTCCTTTCATGCGCGGAATGTAACCCCGTGCCGCCCGCCGCCAAGCCGGAATTATTTACCGCTCGTCAAGGCCCGGCACCGCGCTATTTTCCGGCCGCCATGCCCATCGATATCCCCTTGCTGACCCGCATTTGTGAAGCCCCCGGCGCTCCGGGATTTGAAAAGGAAATCCGCAACCTCGTCCTCGCCGAGCTCAAAGGCCTCGCCGACGACGTCCGCGTCGACAACATGGGCAGCGTCATCGCCCTCAAAAAAGGCCGCTCATCCGCCAAGAAAACCATGGCTGCGGCCCACATGGACGAGATCGGTTTCATCGTCACCTACGTCGACGACAAGGGCTTCGTCCGCTTCAATCCCGTCGGCGGATTCGATCCGAAAACCCTCACCTCCCAGCGCGTCATCATCCATGGCCGCAAGGACATCATGGGCGTCATGGGCTCCAAGCCGGTCCACATCATGACGCAGGATGAGAAGCACAAGCCCGTCAAAATCACCGACTACTTCATCGATACCGGCATGACCAAGAAAGACGTCGATAAAATCGTCGCCGTCGGCGATTTCGTCACTCGCCACTCGCCGCTCATCGAGCTCGGCGACTGCGTGAACGTCAAATCCCTCGACAACCGCGCCTCCGTCTTCGTCCTCATCGAGGCCCTCCGCGAGCTCAAGAAATCCAAACGCAAGCCCGCCTACGACTTCTACGCCGTTTTCACCGTTCAGGAAGAAGTCGGCCTCCGCGGTGCCCAGGCCTCCGCCCTCCAGATCCAGCCGGATTTCGGCTTCGGGCTCGACACCACCATCGCCTACGATGTCCCCGGCTCCAGCCCGCAGGAACGCTGCACCGCCCTCGGCGAGGGCGCGGCCATCAAGCTCATGGACTCCTCCGTCATCTGCGACTACCGGATGATCGAATTCATGAAATCCGCCGCCAAACGCCACAAAATCAAGTGGCAGCCGGAAATCCTCGCCGCCGGCGGCACCGACACCGCCAGCCTCCAGCGCATGGTCGCCGGCGGATCCATCGCCGGCGCGGTCTCCATTCCCACCCGCCACATCCACCAGACCATCGAATCCTGCCATAAGGAGGACCTCGCCGCCTGCATCCTCCTGCTCGCCGCCTGCGTCTGTGAGCTCGACCAGCACGACTGGAAATTCTAACCACTCGTGACACAGGCATTCCCGCCTGTTCTTCCAGCTCCAGGCCGCCCGTTTCCACCCGGAAACCGGCGGCTTTTTCGTTGCCGGAATCCCGCATCCTCCCGCGATTTCAAAACTTTTACACTCCTCTCCAACGGCTTGCGCCAATCGGCCCGGCTTTACGGACGATACTTCGTAAAAATTAAGGGATTTTTTCAAATTTCCGCCAAGCCGCCCGCCTCTAACATTTAGAGAAAAATTTTCGAGCACCTAGACTTCTCCTCGTATCCTCGCCCCAATCGTCGCAAGCCCTAGATCCTCCTCAGGATTTACATCGTAGCTACATCCGCGAAACCACCATATCTTGTATTGTGAATAATTTGTGGATACTACATGAGCAAAATCGGTTTGACCCCGCCCATCATTTACTCTCAGTCTCCACTCCGCTGCGCCAGTCGCGCAATGGATCGTTTCACCCACTTTTCCAGTTCGCCAAATACTATGTCCGCCACGTCGTCTCTCGCCACCACCACTACCGTCTCGCTCGGAAACAAAACCTTCGTCCTCGACCGCGAAAAAGCCGAGCTCGCCTACGCCGGCAAGCGCGTCATTAACGGCAAGGAAACCATGTTCTTCAACATCCTCCCGCTCAAATACCAGTGGGCGTATGACCTCTACAAGACGATGAAGAACAACCACTGGGAGCCCGAGGACATCACCATGCAGAAGGATGTCGAGCAGTGGCGCTCCGATGAAATCTCCGACGTCGAGCGCTGGATCATCAAGATGGGCATCGGTTACTTCTCCGCCGCGGAAGGCATCGTCGGCGACAACGTGCTCCACGTCGTCCGCGAGGTCGTCACCGCTCCCGAGCTCAAACTCGTGTTAGGCCGCCACGCCCACGAGGAAAACATCCACGCGGACAGCCTCGTTTACATGATCTCCTCGCTCGGCATCAACCCGCACGAGTGCGAGGCGATGTTCGAGGACATCCCGTCCATCGCCGCGAAAAACAACTTCGTCGTCTCCAACAGCAAGGCCCTCCGCCGCGACATCGATCTCACGATCACCGAAAACAAGCAGGCCCTCGCCAAGAACATCTTCATGTTCGGTCAGGTCATGGAAGGCACCCAGTTCTACGGCCTCTTTGGCATGATCCTCAGCCTCTATCGGCAGAACAAATTCCCCGGTATCGGCCAGATGTTCCGCTACACCCTGCGCGACGAATCCAACCACATCGAAGTCTTCCGCAACCTGCTCATGGACCTCATCGATGAAAATCCCGACATCTGGACCGAGGATTTCCGCGAGGACCTCCGCGCCACGATGAAAGAAGGCATCACCCTCGAAAAACAATTCATCCGCGACTGCCTCCCTGTCTCCGCCCTCGGCCTTAACTCCGGCGACTTCGAGCAATACATCGACTACATCGCCGACCGCCGCCTCACCTCCTGCGGCCTCGCCCCGCTCAACGAATCCGTCAGCAACCCGTTCCCATGGCTCGCCGAAATGATGGACATCAAAAAGGAAACCAACTTCTTCGAAGGCCGCGTCACCGAATACCAAAAAGCCTCCGCACTCAGCTCCGTCGACGACGACGAACTCTAACTTTAAAAGTGGCTGGGGCATCTTGCCCCAGTCCGTTGCCGGGGCGTCTCGACCCGAGCATCCCTCTTCTCCCACCATCCCATCTCTTCTCCAAAAACTCGCCACCAAATCCCCATGTACCGCTCCCTTAACCTCAACGAAGACCTCGCCCTCAAGCAGGTTGTCACGGACCGATTCTCCCTCACCGACCGCGGCTTCGCCTGGCGCGACGTCCTCTCCACCGAGAAACGCCAGCCCGTCACCGACATCACCATCACCCGCGGCACCACCGATTCCCACTTCTCGTTAGAGGACGTGGCCGACGCCATCGGCGATTCCCTCGCAGACCTCCTCATCTCCCGCCGCGAGGACGAAACTTCCATCTTCTCCGACGTCAACCGCAAGTTCGTCTCCGACGTCGCCCACTCCGTCGCCGCCTTCCTCACCACGTCCCTGAAAGCCGACGGCCGCCTTCGCCTGTCCGAGGCCGACCTCTATCTGCTCATCGAAAAGGCCCTGCTAGAAAACGAAGCCTACGACGTCGCCAAGTCCCTCGCCTTCCGCCGTTCCATGGAAAAAACCGGCACCGTGGACGTCCACACCAGCCCGAATTCCCTGCCCGTCCGCCTGATCCGCCGCAATGGCAACGTCGTCCCGTGGTCCGAGACCAAGATCGAAATCGCCGTTCGCAAAGCCTTCCTCACCATCAAGGAGAACCCCGAGCCCGCTGTCGAAGTCGCCAAGGGCGTCACCGACCGCATCCGCCGCGGCGATTCCTCCTTCGTCCACATCGAAGACGTCCAGGACATGGTCCAGGAAGAACTCATGCGCCAGGGCCACTTCAAGGCCGCGACCCACTACGTCCGCTATCGCGACGAGCGCGCCCGCATGCGCAAGGAAGAAGAGGACCTCGCCGAGGATCCTAACCAAGAGCTGATGGTCACCGTCGTTTCCGACGACGGCATCTCCTCCTTCTGGGACGGCACCGACCTCCGCAAGCGCATTTCCTACGCCTCCATCGGCCTCGATCTCAACATCTCCGAAGCCGAAATCGAGCGCGAACTCCGCCGCTCCGTCGGCAACGAGATTTCCGAAAAGGACCTCAAAAACACCGTCATCCTCAACGCCAAGGCCCTCATCGAAAAGGACGCCGACTTCGCGAAATTCGCCGGCCGCATCCTTCTCTCCTACATCTACGAAGAGGTCCTCGACTGGAGCATCCTCCGCGACGGCATCGACAAATTGAAAAACGCCCACAAGGCCGCCTTCAAATCCTACCTCAAGCACGGCATCGCCATCAAGCGCCTCAACCCCGAGCTCCTCGACCTCTACAACCTCGACAAACTCGCCGAAGCCTTCGATCCCACCGCAGATCTCGACTTCGACTACCTCGGCATCCAGACCCTCTACGATCGCTACCTCATCGTTGACAAAACCGGCAGCAAACACCGCCGCATCGAGACCCCGCAATTCTTCTGGATGCGCGTCGCCATGGGTCTCTTCAAGCGTGAGGAAAAAGACGCCGAAGGCTGGGCCATCCGCCTCTACAACCTCTACAAAGGCCGCCGTTTCTGCTCCTCCACGCCCACGCTCTTCAACTCCGGCACCCTCCACAGCCAGCTCTCCTCCTGCTACCTCTACAAGGTGGACGACTCGATCGAGTCCATCATGTATCGCGGCATCGCCGAAAACGCCTTCCTCTCGAAATGGGCCGGCGGCCTCGGTGGCTCATGGACCGCCGTCCGCGGCACCGGCGGCTACATCCAAGGCACCAATGGCGAGTCCCAAGGCATCATCCCCTTCCTCAAACTCCACAACGACCAACTCGTCGCCGTCAACCAAGGCGGAAAACGCCGCGGCTCCGGCTGCGCCTACCTCGAAACCTGGCACAACGACATCGAGGACTTCCTCGATCTCCGCAAAAACACCGGCGACGAGCGCCGCCGTTGCCATGACATGAACACCGCCAACTGGGTTCCCGACCTCTTCATGAAACGCATGGAAGAACGCGGCACCTGGACGCTCTTCCGCTCTAACGAAGTCCCCGATCTCCACGACCTCTACGGCTCCGCTTTCGAGCAACGCTATTGCGAATACGAGCAAATGGCCGCCGATGGCAAAATTTGGTCACGCCCCCTCGCCGCCCTCGAGCTCTGGAAATCCATGCTCAAGATGGTCTTCGAAACCGGTCACCCATGGATCACCTTCAAGGACCCCTGCAACGTCCGCTCCCCGCAAGACCATTGCGGCGTCATCCACTCCAGCAACCTCTGCACTGAGATCACCCTCAACACCTCCGCCGACGAAACCGCCGTCTGCAACCTCGGCTCCGTCGTGCTCGATACCCACATCACCCGTGATGGCGCGCTCGATCACGAGATGCTCAAGGAAACCATCACCGTCGCCATCCGCGCCCTCGACAACGTCATCGACATCAACTTCTACCCCACTGAAGCCGCGCTGACCGCCAACACCCGCCACCGCCCGATCGGCCTCGGCGTCATGGGCGTCCAAAACGCCCTCTACAAACGCAACCTCGCCTTCGCCTCCGATGCCGCCGTCGAGTTCAACGACGAGTTCATGGAAGCCATCGCCTACTA